>NZ_JAUSPQ010000004.1 GCF_030655665.1 Methanocorpusculum sp.
TGCACGGTGTCCCATAATAAGGACAATGTCCTCATCAGTGACGCTGCGAATCTTTTCGAGCTTTACGTTCGGGTTCATCTGGTTGCGACGAATTTCCGCAACTTTGGAGGTTCCCGGACCATACTGTGGTTTGTATGCCATTTTTATGTTCCTTCGTAGATGTCTTTGTTTATTCGCAGACGAATCCAGTAGAATATCTACTGGATGCCGTCAGCTATCTTATACACGGATGGAAAGTTATGCAACTTTTGCAATTGCCTGGATCGGGCGTGCAAACTCTTCGATCTTACCGAAGGTATCACCGTAAACTTTTGCGGTTCCTTCCGGAGAGAACATCTGGGTACCTGCATCAAGAGCACATGCTGCAACTGCACAAGGCATAGCAACACCTGCTGCATGGCGGGTAACGACGTGGTTTCCGTTGAAGATACCTGGTCCTCCCCCACCATAGATGGAGTGACTGAAGAAGGAGAAACCAACACCGGCTCCCATAACTCTTCCAAAGTCTGATCCCGGAAGTCCGGTTTCGTGCTCAAGAAGGTCGTTGAAGTACAGTAAGGTGGAGGATGCTGCCTGTGCCATTCTTCCTGCTCCTGCATTGACCATGGTTGCTGCGAGGGTACCTGCGGATGCGTAGGCATTCCAGAGCATCGGGTCTTTGGTTTCGTAGGGTTTGAAGTAGCCGCCGGGGTTTCCTGCAGTCTGGGTGATAACTTTGTCTTCAATTGCACGCTCGACTAAGGACTGAACAACAGTACCGACAGTACCGGTCTGACCATTTGCTTTTACAATGTCGTAGACGATATTGTTGGCGTTAAGACCCTGGTAAGCAAAGAGTAAGAGCTGGGCACGCTCGAACGGACCGATTGCGTTACCCATCTCGAACTGACCTGCATGCTCGAAGGTCGATGCAAGTGCTGCACCCTGCATTGCGTTTCTGTGGGTCATCATTACGGTCTGGTTTGCCGGAATGTTACGGAGTGCGTATCCAAGGGATTCGTTGTTCTGCGGGATGGACATGATCATGGAACATGCTCCTCCTGTGAGATCCATTGTGACTGGGTAGGTACCAAATGCTGCTGCCTTGACAGTGTTTGCGTTGAACATATCAACGTTGAACTGCTCGACAACTGCATAGGTAGTAGCTGCTGCTACAGAGGTGAGGGCTGCATCGTAGGTTGCTGATGCTGCAATACGTGCTGAGGGGACCTTCACTAACAGAAGTTTTCCGCCGTTGAAGCGTTTGATCTCCGTGTCGTCACCTGATTCAACAGAGACATACTCTTTGATCTTTGCTTCGATAGCGTCGATATTTCCAAGGATATCAAGGTCAAGTTCGCGTCCGAGGATCTGTTGGTGCTTGCCAAGTTTACCTGATTTCAGACCGTCCTGCATACCGCCGAGGTTGACTGCAACTGAACGTTTTGTGTCGTCAATGATCTTCTTGACGGCCGGGTTCACAAGCGGGCTGATCCGCTCAAGGGAAATATTGCTCCGTAAGAGTTTGCCATAGTCATCATATAAATCGATGACATCCTTGTATTTTGCCATAATGTTTACCTGTTTTTAGTTCATGCAAATCGCATGCTTTTTACCGAACGGAGTTTTATTTAATGAGACAAAATCTGTTCCAAGGAGATTGGACAGACTTATTTTACTAATACGGTTAATTAACACGAAATGCGCTTAATTAATATATTAGTAACAAAATAATCTCCAGTTCTCCATATTTGTTTTTTGTTAAATGATTTATATGTTGCTTTATTAGTCAAACGTACTCTATTGTGGGCACATTATAGAAACAAGCATACGAATGTGTCCAGAATCAAATCTGATGGATTTATATTGAACAAAGTGATACGATTAATCACAGAAATATTACAAAAAGGCTGGTTCAGAAGTCCCCACCTGACGTCTTGGTCCTTTAATCATGGACAAAACTCATGCGGGCGGTGTAGATGATTCTCCATAGAATATATCACGTCCCCTCTCGACTTCATACCGCTTGCATGATTTATTTGGCGTTAAAAATGTATATTTCTGGCAATGCTGGAATTTTTCCAGCTTTTTTTGTAGATTGCTGCCAAGACGAGCCGCAGAAATTCTGTAACAAAATATAGTAAAATCCCCGCGCAGACAACGGACAGACTCGACGGATCGGTCCTCATCCTGCAAAGAATCCAGATGAGATTATGCGCTCCCGATCCATCAGGGACTTATAGGACACCGCCGCGCCGCGAAAGAGGGAAATTTTACACAAACAACCGGAACAAATACCGGTCATATGTGCAGGGTCCTGTTATCTCATGATTTTCAGCGTTCGCATCGCATTCAGAATCGCGATGAACGCGACCCCTACATCAGCAAAAACTGCTTCCCACATATTCGCGACACCAAATGCCGCAAGGATCAGCACGAGAAACTTTACGCCCAGAGCAAACACGATGTTCTGGAAAACGATATGCATCGTCCTGCGCGAGATCCCGATCGCAGATATGATCTTCATCAGATCATCGTCCATCAGGACGATATCAGCCGCTTCGATTGCCGCATCAGACCCAAGAGTTCCCATCGCGATCCCGAGATCAGCACGTGAAAGAACGGGAGCGTCATTGATACCGTCCCCTACGAAGGCCGCCGTTTTGCCTGCTCTCTGCTTAGTCAGAATCTCTTCCATAACTGAGACCTTGTCCTGGGGCAAGAGACCGGCATAATACTCATCGACCCCCAACTCCCGTGCTATTGAAGATGCCACATCAGAAGAATCCCCGGTGAGCATGACGACACGCCGGATACCAAGCTTTTTCAACTCCGCCACTGCGTAAACAGCATTGGGTTTCACCGTATCGGCAATCACGAGCCAGCCGGCATACCTCCCATCCACAGCAACATGGATCCCCTGTCTTGACGGAGAATCTTTTTCAGTGTTGACCCCCAGTTCCTGCATTAGTTCGGCGTTGCCTACGGCAATCCGGCGACCTAGATACGTTGCAGTAATACCATGACCGGCATGTTCGGAAACATCCGTCAGATCGCTGGTGCTGACTGTCTGTTGATATGCCGCCCGTAGCGAAACGGCGATAGGATGACTGCTGTATGCTTCTGCATGTGCGGCATATGCCAGCAGCTCACTCTCCAACATACCGACCGGGTGGATCTCAGTTACGGAAAAACTTCCTCTGGTAAGCGTACCTGTTTTATCAAAAACAATCGTGTCGGTTTTTGACAGAGCCTCCAGATAATTGCTTCCCTTCACAAGTATCCCGGATCGGGAAGCCCCCCCGATCCCGCCAAAGAAACTGAGCGGGATCGAGATAACAAGGGCGCAGGGACAGGAAACGACGAGGAAGATCAAGGCACGCTCGATCCAGACAGGAAACGGCTCGGCGAGAAGCAGCGGCGGTATCACTGCCAAAATTACAGCAGCAGCTACGACGGCTGGGGTATAATACCGGGAAAATCTCGTGATGAACTGCTCGGTTTTTGCCTTTTTACCAGCCGCACTCTCCACCAGCTCCAGAATACGGGTGACGGTAGATTCGCTCAGAGGCTTTGCTACCCGAACATGAAGCACTCCACTGATATTGATACACCCGCTGATCACCTGATCGCCAACACCTACGTAACGGGGAAGGGACTCTCCTGTGAGTGAAGCGGTATCCAGTTCCGATGAACCTGCAATCACTACGCCGTCGACCGGGACCCGATCCCCTGCCTTGATCACGATATGGTCCCCAACCTGCAGTTCGCCGGGATTGACGGAGACTATCACTCCGTCGCGCTCGATATACGCATGATCAGGACTGATATCCATCAGTTCGGCAATCGATCTGCGGGATTTCTCCACTGCATAGCTCTGAAACAGTTCCCCGATCTGATAGAAAAGCATCACGGCAACGGCCTCCGGATACTGACCGAGACAGAATGCCCCGATCGTCGCAACAGACATCAGAAAATGTTCATCAAAAACATTGCCATGGAGAATATTTTTGCCGGCACGCAGAAGCACATCACCGCCGATCACAAGATAAACAGCCAGAAACAGCAAAAACTCAGCATATGATGAATAGAGTTTGGGATAGACACCATTTGCTGAGAGTAAAACGGCGAAGGCAAAGAAAACCGACGCTGCGATGATCCGATACAGAGATCGACGCTGTTTTTTGTTCAGGGTAACAGACATAAAACTGCTCGGTTATTCCTTAATAAAACAATCCGGCTCAACACGTCTGCAGATGACCCCGGCTTCTTTGAGGATCTCGGGAAAACGCCCCTCATCCGCATCCAGAACAAGTCGCCGGGTCATGAAACTGATACTCACATCATGCACGCCCTCAATCTTTTTTATCCCATTTTCCATAACAGCTGCGCAGTGTGCGCAGTCAAGATTTTCCAGTTTGAAACTCTTTTTCATAACAGTCTCCAAGTACATATCCTCATTGTATTTCCGACGGTATTAAGCAAAAAGTGACTCGGAGAACAGGTAGTTTCCTCTAAGAAACCAAATCTTGGGCTGATATCATACAAACCCAGGCAATACACTCATTATTTATAGGTAAAACTCAAACCATGTGAACGATTCTCATGGACGTAGAACGCACGAGTAATTCATGCGGTATTCTATCTACGTTCCACGTTTTCTTTTTCTTCTTTAGATAGGAGAACCACCGTTACGTTCGCGTATCATGGTTCTCCGCTTGATCTGATACAGTGACCGTATGGTGTCGAAAACGCCCGAATCACCCAAAATTTGGTGAATCTCTATGTTAGGCATTAGTGACCCGTGGGTATGGATGACATACCTCATCTGCTTTATAGCACTGCTATTCTGCGGAATCTACGGATACATAAATTGGAACAAGGACAGTGATGATGATGACGGTCAGCACTGAGCTAACGATCGGCATCATCGCGTTCTACCTTGTGATGATCATAGGTATCGGATATTATGGATATAGACGAACAAAAAAGGTAGAGGACTACATGGTCGCCGGGCGAAATACGCATCCGGTTATAATAGCCCTGTCCTATGGTGCCACATTCATCAGTACGTCCGCCATCATCGGTTTTGGCGGGACGTCTGCTCAATACGGAATGAGTCTGATGTGGCTGACAGTGTTGTGTATCGTGGTCGGGGTGATCATAGCGTTCATCTTCATGGGAAAACGGATCAGACGGATCGGGAAAGATCTGGGAGCCCTGACCTATCCCGAACTCCTCGGAAAGATGTACGGATCGAAGAAGATCATCTATGCTACCGGCGCGATCTTTGTCGCAGCCATGCCTCTGTACACAGCGGCCGTGCTGATTGGCGGGGCACGTTTCATTGAAACGACCCTGGGTATCCCATACATGACTGCCCTGCTCGGTTTTGCCGGAGTTGTTGCGCTGTATGTCGTCATAGGCGGTCTGATGGCCGTCATGTACACCGACGCAGTCCAGGGAGCGATCATGCTCGTTGGCATGGGTGTTTTGCTTGTGCTGACCTATATCTATCTCGGAGGAGTGACAGCGGCGAACAGTGCCCTGGACTCAATGGGATCTCTCGTTCCAAGCACACTCTCCTCAATGGGTATGACCGGGTGGACCTCAATGCCGGAATTCGGATCTCCGATTTGGATGACGGTCATCACGACGCTCGTTCTCGGAGTAGGGGTGGGCGTCCTTGCCCAGCCCCAGCTTGCAGTCAGGTTCATGACGGCAAAAGACGGCAGATCGCTGAACCGGGCGATCCCGATTGGTGCTCTCTTCATCGTGATGATGACGGGAGTTGCATTCACCGTCGGACCTCTGACGAATGTGTATTTCATGGATAAGGTTGGGATGCTGGCGATCGATGCAGCCGGCGGAAATGCAGATTTGATCATTCCGCTCTTCATCAACTCGGCAATGCCTGAGTTGTTTGTTATCATTTTCATGCTGACGCTACTTTCGGCGGCCATGTCGACCTTGTCGTCCCTTCTGCACACCATGGGTACAACACTCGGCGGAGATATCTTTGCCAGAATGAAAGGAGTTCGCTACTCGATCAGGGCAAACCAGATCGGGATCGTGGTAATGATGATCGCCAGTGTTATACTCGCGGTGATGATGCCGGGAAGTATCATTGCACGGGCAACCGCCATGTTTATGGGACTTTGCACAGCAGCACTTCTCCCAGCCTTCGTCCACGGGATCACTGCAAAGAATCCATCCTACCTCGCCGCGAAATGGAGTATGGCAGTAGGTGCCGGAGGCTGGCTTCTTTGGGCCGTCTTCTGCCACTTGGCGGAATCAAAAATGCTTGGAATCTGTAATGCACTATTCGGGGTCGATTCTCTTGTCAGTTCACCTTGGTGTTATCTCGACCCGCTGGTCGTCGGAGTCGTCCTCTCGGTCACTGTGCTTCTTGTCCTCATCCCCCTGGATAAAAACAAGGTGACGCATGAACAACAGATGAAACTTATCTAACCCTTTTTTTAAACAATTACAAACTATCCGATGGAAGCGGCAGCCCTCTCTGGAAAATTGGAATACAGAATTTTCGGGATTAAAAAAAAGAAAAGAGAATCAGGCAGTGCCGATCCAGTATGCCACGGTATCGGGGTTTGCGTCGACCCATGCCTTTGCAGCATCCGTCTCGGACATTCCACCCGCGATCGCATTCATGACTGACGTGATATCTGCCATTGTCCAGTCAAACCGGCTCAGGATACCATATGCCTCCGGGTCATCGGTCTTAAGACCAACACGTGCAAGCGTTACGATATCTTCAGCGCCGCCGTAAACTCCTTTCGGATCCTCAAGATACTTGAGATCATACCGGCTGAACATCCAGTGCGGGGACCATCCGGTCACAACAATCCAGTCACCATCTCCGATAGCGGAGTCGAGTTCAGCTGCCATACCGGCACTGCTGCTGGTGATCAGGTTAAAGTCGAGATTATACTCGTCGATTGCCTGCTCGGTTCGGGAGGTAATGCCCGCTCCCGGCTCGATACCAATGATCATGTGGTCAAACTTGTCAGCAACGCTGTTCAATTCGTCGATCGAGTCGATCGTCACGTATGAAGGGACAACAAGACCTATGCGTGCAGCGCCCTTGATATTTTCATGGACGTAATTGATCTTATCACCATAGGTATCCCAGTAGCCTTCATGGGTATAAGGCAGCCATGCAGTCGTTGTGAAATCGACATCACCGTCGGCAAGAGCCTGATACAGAGGACCGGCATCGACTGCAACCAGCGTGACATCATATCCCGCCTTTTCGAACACCTGTTTCATCACATTGGTACTGGAAATAGCGCAGTCCCATGTGACATATCCGATGCTGATCTCTTTTGCAGGTTCTGTCGTCTGAGATGTGCACCCAGCAGTGAATAGAACAAGCATTAAGAGAAGCCCGGCAATTACGATAAGAGTTAAAGTTTTTTTCTTTTGAATCATGATTTTTACCATAGATTGATCCGCCTCACCACAGCAAGACGGAATTCCCACCCCGGACAACGGGGTGCGGCGATACGCGGACAAAATGAAGGGAGAAGACCGCAGACACAGCACCGTGCCCCCTTCATCTGAGTTTTTTGGGATTTCGTTTTGTGAAAGGGATAGTGGGGTTATGCCTCACTTCTTCCCATATTTCGGGACAAGGTTCTGAGTGATCCGGTCGAAGATGATCGCAAGGATAACAATAGCAAGCCCTGCCTCGAATCCCATGCCAATATCCACCCGCTGGATACCCACAAGAACCTGATATCCGAGACCACCAGCCCCGATCATGGAGGCGATAACGGTCATCGAAAGAGCAAGCATGATACACTGGTTGACCCCGGCCATGATCGTTGGAAGTGCAACCGGAAGTTGGACCTTGAACAATTTCTGTCTGGGGGTTGCGCCGAATGCATCAGCCACTTCGATCAGCTCGACAGGGACCTGTCGGATGCCAAGCGTCGTGAGACGTAAGGCAGGCGGCATGGCAAAAATCACCGTTGCAATGATACCGGGAACACTGCCAAGACCGAAGAAGATCACTGCAGGGATCAGATACACGAATGACGGCATCGTCTGCATGAAATCCAGAAACGGTCGGAGAATCGTGTTCAGTGTGTCGCTTCTCGCGGCCGCGATACCAATAGGAATCGAAAGCGCAAGCGCAATTACCGTCGCGATAATAACAAGGACCACGGTGAGCATCGAAAGCTCCCAGAGGCCGAGATCCCATATCAGCAGAAGACCTAGTATCGTGAGGACCGTCATTTTGATGTCATGACGCGTAACGAACCAGACGATAACACCCATAAGGACGATTAAAACCGGGGCTGGTATTGCGAGAAGAATATCATCAAGCCCGTTCACGAGAACACGGAGTCCATCGCTGATCGCATCAAGCAGCCATGAGAAATACTGATCGATCCAATCAACGATTGCTTCTACGGCATCACCTATCGGAATCTTAGGCAGTTCCATTATGCCTCACCCCCCTTACGGGCAAGTGCGGCCAGGATGGATGCCCGGGAAATCACTCCGTGCAGTCTGCCGTTCTCATCTACAACCGCCATTGGATACGTACTATCAACGATCATAGAGATAATATCGGAAAGAGATGCATCGGGAGCAACGATTGGAATGTCGGTTTTGAGAATATCCGAAAGACTCTTGCCTGCCTTGACAGCGCCAATTGTATCGTCCAGGGTCACCAGACCACGGAGGTTACGATGACGGGTGATGACGAAGATCATTGGGATATCATGTTCTTCCATCAGATGCAAAGCCACACGGGGTCCGGCGGTACACTGGGCAACCGGTTCGGGATGACGCATTACATCTTTTGCTGAAAGGACACGAGTCAAGTCAACATCGGCGACGAACTTTTCGACATATGCATTCTCCGGGTTTGTCAGTATTTCTTCCGGCGTGCCGATCTGCACGATCGCCCCGTCTTTCATCAAAGCAATCCGGGTGCCGAGCTTCAGTGCTTCGTCAAGGTCATGAGTCACGAAGATGATCGTCTTGCCGAGACGCTCCTGAAGTTCCAGAAGTTCATCCTGCATGTCACGGCGGATCAGCGGATCAAGAGCGCTGAACGCCTCGTCCATTAATAGTATGTCAGGATCACTGGTAAGCGCACGTGCTAGACCGACCCGCTGTTTCATCCCACCTGAGAGTTCGGAAGGCATACTCGTCCCATAGCCGCCAAGGCCGACCATCTCAAGGACCTCTTCAGCCCGCAGATTACGTTCAGCTTTAGAAACCCCCATGATCTCAAGACCAAAGGCGACGTTGTCCAGAATATTTCTCTGCGGAAGAAGAGCAAAATTCTGGAAGATCATCCCTAGTTTGCGTCGGCGGATCTGCCGCAGCTCCTCGTGATCCATGCCCATAATGTCCTCGCCGTCGATCTCAATATCTCCTTCGGTCGGGTCAATAAGACGATTAATACAACGAAGAAGAGTAGATTTTCCGCTCCCGGAAAGACCCATAAGAACGAAGGTCTCCCCCCGCATAACCTCGAATGAGACATTATGCAGAGCGATCGTCGCCTCGGTCTCATCGTGAACTTCCTTTTTTGAGCGACCGGAACGATGAAGTTCCAGGGCTTTTTCCTGATCATGACCAAAGACTTTGGTCAGACCACATACACGAACGATCGGCTGCGAATCAGGCGAATCCCCGCTACATACTATTTCAACTATAACGAAATCCTCCGACTTAGTATTTGTTTTTAATCTTTGTTAAAATGACCCATTTTCAAAAAAGCTCATTTTAAAGAGGAATTGTCATTTTTACCCCAGTATGCTCTTCAATTAAAAATTTAAGCTCAACGTGTCCATGAATTTAGTATTTATTGCCATTTTGGGAATCGATTTTAATATAAAACCCACATTACGCTTGAAATTTTTCAAGAACAAATACTGAATTACACCATACAAAAATTCGGAGATTAATTACGTGCGCGCAGGCATTCTCCCGCAGTTACTTACGATAATCGGGGAACCTCAGGGGCAACTGAAGACCGGGATCGTCTGTTCAGCAGAACGATCGCTGCAAAGATCAGAATGACGCCAGTCATATTCAACAGGGTCATCTGTTCATGGAAAAGGAAGATCCCGATAAGTGTCGCTACCATCGGTTCAACAAACGCCATGACCGATGCCTTTCCACCTTCCACGTGTTTCAGACCTTTCGTGTACAGGAAGTAAGGAAGGACCGTACACAGTATTCCCAGAATCAGGATATACGGGAGAACACCGGGATTCTCGACGGAAAGCCCGACCATCTCAGCAACATTGCAAAATGGAAGGATCCCCACAGCCGCCACGACGAATGTATATGTCGTGATCGTAAGAGGATGATACTTTTTCAGCGCCACTCGTCCGAATATCGTATACAGTGCATAACCAAACCCTGAGCCAAGCCCAACCAGAATCCCGACAGCGGTAATTGTTCCAATATCTCCTCCAACGATGCCGGCAGTCAGAACACAGCCGCCAAATGCAAGAATGAGAGCTAACCCTTTTTGCACGGTCATACGCTCATGAAATAAAAAGAGCGACATCAGCATCACAAAAAAAGGCGCTGTGTAAAGCAGTACCGACGCCATCGAAAGTGTCAGATACTGGATAGAGGTAAAGTAGCATATATTGAAAAATACGATGCTCAGTATCCCGGTCCCGATGAACATCCAGAGATCCTTGAGATTGATTTTTAATTTTTCTCTGTCCAGAACAAGCAGACATCCCACCAGACAGATAGCGGTGACCGCACACCGTGCCCCGGTTATCTGAACTGTGGTGAAGCCGGATGCCAAAAGCTCCCGCGTAAAAATACCGATCGTCCCCCAGAATATCGCCGCAAGGATGATGAGAAAAGAAGCGAGCCGCGTTTCACTTACGGAATGTACTGCATATTTTATACTCATAGGGGAAGTCACCTGTCACGGATAAAGTTGATTGTTCAGAGGTATTGTCACTCACGATACTTAAAGGAGACAGAGAGAAGACACACGAAAATGATCTCAGACCGGAAATCAGAATTATCCAAAAAAATATGAGGGGTTGATGAATATGCGAGGGTTGGACTGAATAAAAGCTGGTCAGCATTTCAGTTTTGTGTAAAGAAGATAGGGTGTTTTTTCTATCACTCCTTGAAGACATTTTCGAAGATCATATCCGATCCTGTATCATGCAGACGCTGGCGTTCCACACTCTCCTCTGCAAACGCGAGAATCGGGAGACTCATGTCAATGCCCGGAGTGTGACCGAACATCTTCTCAAGTTCGACCTGCTGGGCATGCATGAAAAGGGCGTTCGGGATCTCAGCAGGGCAGAGTTCCTGACACTGGCCGCAGTTCACACAGGAGTCGGCGATGTGCGCGAATCTGATCAGATGGAACATAAAGTCAGGAGGGGTCTGAGTCTGGTCGACAAGATGGGGTTTTAACGTTGAACACTCGACGCAGTAACAGATCGGACAGTTCTCGATACAGGCACGGCAGGTGATACAGCGGGAAGAGTCGCGCATGATTTTGGCAAGTCGCTCGGTTCCTTCACCCAGAGCTGCAAACTGACTCTTCTGAGTCTTTTTGCCCATCTTGACCATGACGGTCTCGATTTTTCCACGAATCTCAAGCCCTTTCGGATCAGGAGCGCAAACATCGATCGCGCCGGCACTGACTGCCCCGTCAAAGACTGAGGCTCCTTTTGCAGAACACACTTCAACAAAGGTGGCTTTCCCTGCTTTGTCACCGAAAACACCCCAGTTACCACAGGCAAGATCCGCCTGTCGGGGGATCTTGGTCTCACAGCGCTGGCAGTTTGCACGGCGGCCGAGACCTTCCTCTTCCAGTTCATCAATCTTGATGCCTTTGTGATGACCATCTTTGGTCATCACGATGAACTGTCCCTTATCGATCTCCTCCTTGACGACGTCATCAGGATCAATGCCGTACTTTTCGGCGATCATCTCGCGGGCGACAGTCGGTGAAACGGATCCTCCACAGTTGAGACCGATCGAGAGAACATTGTCCATATTGATCTGCTGACGTTTGGCGAGTTCATAGAGTGCCTTGGCGTCGCAGCCTTTGACGGTGATCCCCACCTTGAGATCTTTTGCGCCGTTCAGATATTTTTTGATCAGTTTCGGGAGAAGGAACGTTCCGCAGTGCAGTGATCCCGCACACGAAGCGAGCTCAGCAGGATCCGTGATGAATACCGGCTGAGGATCGTAGATATCGTACCCTTTTCTGACCGTCAGGACAACATCGACGATTTTTGCTTCAAGAGCATACTTCAGGAGAGAGATGACCGCCCCTCCGCACTCGCCTTTGATGTCGTCGGACTTCGTCCACGCATAGAACATATCGCCTTTTTCAGACATAATCAGACCTCACGAAGAAAGACGCCTTCTGGTTTGGCGATCTGAACATATTCGGCACCGGCAAATACCGGGATTTCGGCACTGAGAGCGGTAAAGAGCTCCTCAGGCGTGCCGGACGGGATGCTGACTCCCATCTTTCCGGCAAGATCTAAAAGGACTGCATCAAGCGTCTTCACACCCTCTGCTGAAACAACGGCCGGTTTGACCATCTGGAGACGTCCTTCCCAGTTGGTTACTGTCCCTTCGCTTTCGTGAAGTGCTGTGATCGGCAAAACGATGTCGGCTATGTCGGACAGAGATGTCTCGGCAGAGGTCGCAACGACGGTCAGTTCAAGGCTGTCCAGTTTCTCGAGAAGATCAGCATAGATATCCTGTTCCATCAACGGTGTTTCGGCGATAATGAAGGCAGCTTTGACATTCTCCGGAAGAGAAAGGGGACCTACTCCCATCGCAGCGGTTCCCCGGCCGTTGTTTGTTTCGTACAATACTGCGGTGTTGATCTTAAGCCCCTCGGCGAGGGTCGCTGCTGCCGGATCATTTGCTAGGTGCACGACCACCGGATGAGTAGCATTCTTGAGAAGTGCACTGAATCCGGGTGGAAGTTCCGTGTATTCGTCAGTTATCTCGACTGTGTCTGCCTGGACGGCGGTGTAGCTCTGTGGACCGATATAGAGAACACGGGCGCCTTTCTCTTTGGCTTGGAGAATCCGGTTTCCCGTGAGCGGTAGTGCTTTCATCACATCACCGAGAACAAGGATCACATCGGCTTCCCTAATACCATTGAGTGTGACGGTTGGGACACCTGTTCCACCGTTCACGACACCGATATCGGCACCTAGTGCCTGAGCAAACTTTTGTACAAGGAACTGGGTTTCATTAGTGAGACGTGCCGAGGTGATGACAACGGTCTCACCGACGGCAAACTTCTTTAGTTCAGCCGCTTTACTGAGCGCCGTCTCCCAGTCTGCAGGCTCTCCCTTGATAAAGGGCTGTTCGATCCTCGCTTCATCAAGAGCATCGGCAGCGTGAAGTCCGCGGGAACAGAGTTTGCCGGAACATACGGGAGAACGGTGAGAAGGAGCAACCCCTACTGATTTTCCATCCCGAATAACGAGATTGAGTGCACAGCCTGTACCGCAGTACGGGCATATGGTGGTCACATATTTCATCTGCATGATATTACCATAAAAACGGTCACGTTTTTCAGCATTTAATGGTGATGTTAACTAAACCCCGTTTTACTAAGCATTTGGTTATTAATGGTGGGTTTGTAAATTAAATATTGTGTACTAAAAAGTATTTATATGCAAAACACATTAACTACGCGCGTAGATAAAAATATGAAAGCCATGTAATTAGAAGAGAGAAGTAGGGATGGACATCTCTGATTACCTGCTTTTTTCGGGATGGTCAGATCAGGTCCATCTGGGAGAACAGCGTTTCCTTCATCAAGCAAAGAGCATCCGTCGCGGGACAGGGGATCCTGGTTACCGGCATGCATGCCGATACGGCGGTCACCACGTTCTCATCGAACGGGATCCTGCCGATCACCGGGATATGTTCTGCGTCGCAAAACCGCTCGATCTCGCGGACCAGATCATTGGAAAGATCACACCGGTTTATTACGGTGAACATCCGCATATGCAGTCCTTTGCATACCGTAACAAGACGTTTGAGATCATGGACCGCGGAGATACCGGGTTCCGTAACCATGAGAACTGCATCCACACCACCGACCGTCGCAATCAACGGACAGCCTATACCCGGTGGGCCATCGATGATGACGGGAGAAACCAATACGGGGGTCAGGGCACGACGTTTTACTTCATGGACCATCCGGCCTGAGTTACCGGAGCCGGCAAAAAGTCTCGCTGAGACGAGCGGCCCTTTTGCTGTTGTTCCGGAGAGGATCTCGCCGGAGATTATCTTTTTCAGCGTTATCGCGTCTGTAGGGCAGACCAGCGTACAGGTACCACATCCTTCGCAGGAAAGCATCTTGACCTCTGCCTTATCACCGTTGACACAAACAGCGGAGAAACGGCAGACATCCTCACAGGCCCCGCAGCCGGTACAGAGGTCCGTATCAATGCAGGCGACATCGCGACCGGCATACGGACTCGACGTCGTGCCCTTTGCCGGAAACACGAGCCCGAAGTTTGCAGCATCCACATCGCAGTCAGCAAGAACAAGAGGTCCTTCACAGAGATCAGCGAGCGCTGCAGCGACGGTGGTCTTTCCTGTCCCGCCCTTTCCGCTGACAACAGCGATCTTCATGAAGCATCACTCTTATCCCGGACCCCG
This sequence comes from Methanocorpusculum sp., assembly GCF_030655665.1. Classification (NCBI taxonomy): domain Archaea; kingdom Methanobacteriati; phylum Methanobacteriota; class Methanomicrobia; order Methanomicrobiales; family Methanocorpusculaceae; genus Methanocorpusculum; species Methanocorpusculum sp. The sequence goes on from NZ_JAUSPQ010000004.1 coordinate 14,659, forward strand.
GTATACAGATCGAGAAACCGTTGTTCCCATGCAGGAAACTCCCGGGAGATCAGGTCGCCCGCATTCTGAACGGCGGCAAACTCCCGCGAAAACGGGATGGTCAGCCATATAGGCAGACCTGCATCCCGACAGAATGCGTGAACGACCTCATCATCGCCAAAACTCCGGTTGATCACCACAGCGGCAGGAATTCCAAGCATCCGGGTGAGTTCGGCCATCTGGGAGAGGTTTGCAACGCCGAACGGTGTAGGTTCAGTCACCAGCAGGATGAAATCCGCATCCGAAGATGCTTCAATCACCGGACAGGCGATGCCTGGAGCTGCATCGCAGACCATCAGACCGGAAGCCGCCTGCTCCTTTGCTGCATGAATGATGGGGGGAGCAAGTACCTGACCGGGATCCATGATCCCGCTGTAGAGCGTGAGAGTGTCCGAGATGTTTCGTATTTCCACGGATCCTATGACATGGTCTTCTTCGGTGATAGCGTGTTCTGGGCAGGCGATCATGCATCCCCCGCAGGAGTGACACATCTCCGAAAAGAAAAGAACACGGTCTTTGAGGACCGTGAGAGCACCGTATCTGCAAAATCTGCCGCATGCCCCGCACAAAGTACAGACGTGCTGGTCGATCACGGGGATACGGGTCTTCACCGGAACAGACCGCGGTTCGCCCGGGAAGTACAAATGGAGATTTGGTTCTTCCACATCACAATCCACGAGAGAGACGTGCTCCTGCCGGGAGACGGCATAGGCCATGTTAGCGGCAACCATGGTCTTTCCTGTCCCGCCCTTCCCGCTTGCGATGACGATTTTCATGACTTAGAGAAGTGGCGAAAGTTCGTGAGCAAGGTACTTCTGAAGGGCTTCAGCGATTGTGATAGGTTCAGTGAGTTCATATGCAGCGATCCCGCCGGCTTTCAGAGCAGCACTTGCATTCACTCCGCTTCGTCCGGTGATAAGAACCGAGACACCATTGGAGGCAAGAAGCTGGACGACCTTGGGACCGACGCCGCTTTCCACATCGGTGAAGGAATTCTGGATCATGGAGGCTGTGTTCGAGGAGAGATTGATCACGGCAAAGTAAGGGGCACGGCCGAATTTCATATCTGCCGGGGAATCCAGAGTGGTCCCTGTTGAACTGATACAGACGATGTGGGCAGGATGATCCTGTTCGGTGTGCTCTTCGCCGCCGCATGCATGGTCGTCATGCGAGCAGGAACTCGTACCGGCAGTAAGAGTGCCGTTTGCAAATGCCTCAGCAGCACGGCCGAGATCGCCGGAGACACCAAGAATTACTTGAATGCCGTTTTCTTCGAAGAGGTCGATCGCCCGCGGACCCATTCCACCGGCGATGACGATGTTGACGCCTTCAGCGGCAAGCAGGCGCGGAAGTTTTCCGGGTTCGTGACCGGGGTTTTCCAGATCGGGAAGCCGGGTCATTTTACCGTCTTCGAGATTGAACAATGCATAGCTCATACAGTGGCCAAAGTGCTGGGAGACCAGACTCCCGTCCTGCGCAATGGCAATTTTTTTGATTTGCTGTGTCATAACAATAGTACACATATGCGCGAAAATATAAATATATAACTATTGAGGCACATAATCAAAAATTTCTGAAAACAAGATCAAGCGATCATTCGGGACTGTCGGGAGTTTCGGTAATAGTATCTGGAATGTTGTCGACGATGTCCTTGAGAGATGACACCTTACCAAGCATTCGCATGGTCTCAGGGTGGGGAGCAGCATAGATTCCTTTCCAGAAGTATTCGTCATATTCCTTCCGGTTCGGGAATGCAAGTATTGGTGTTTCCAGAGAGAATCGTGCATCTTTCCCGTTGGTATTCCCGCGTGCGTCCAGTTTTATCCAGCGGTTCTGCAGAAAGACGGCATTAAAGCAGTGAACACAGTAACCGAGAGAATCATCGTCTGCAAGGGTCACGTGCTGAAAACAGAATCCTGTCGGGATACTCTCTGACCTGAGAAGAGCTGTGAGAAGATTTGCTTTTGCATGGCAGATACCTGTCCGATACTTGAGAACATCGGAAGCTTTTGCCGTAATTATGTCTGCCCGTATATCGAATGAGTGCGGGATATCATCACGAACGAACTCATAAGCAGAGCGGGTCTTTTCGATGTCGGAGGCGAGATCGGAGAAGAGCTCCCGGGCTTTCTTTTGTATGAGCGGGTGAGAGAAATCAATATACGGATCTTCGATGAGGAATGTGTGCAGATCCATTTCTTTACTGTAGGATTGGTATCTGATATAAACTACGTGACGGAGTCAGTTCTGATTCTGACGAGGAAAAGATATTCACAAAAAAGAATGATGTGGTTATGCCGACGTTGCCCGTCTGACGAGATCCAAAGCAACTTCTCCGGCCTTCATCATGATCTCTTCCGCACCCGGGATCACGCCGTCATGCATCAGGATCACGCCGTCACAGATCGTCGTCGAGACAGCGAGACCGCTTGTCGCGTACACCGCATTCGAATCCGTGTTGAATGCCGGCACATTTAGCGGATTTCTTCCAATGAGGATCAGATCCGCGAGACGGCCGGGAGCAATCACGCCTGCATTGAGACCCAAAGCCTTTGCCCCGTTAAGGGACGCGATTTTGAGCGCATCAGCGGCCGGCATCACGGTTGGATCGTTCCAGAAGAACTTCTGCAGAATCGCAGCCGTTTTCATCTCGCCGAACATATCCAGATCATTGTTCGAGGAAGCTCCATCCGTTCCAAGAGCCACGTTCACGCCGGCTACTTTCAGCTCCGGATAGGGCAGGGCACGGTTTCCGGCAAGCTTCATATTGCTGATCGGGTTATGGACCGCAGTCACCCCTCTCTTTGCCAGAAGCGAAATATCGCCCGCATCCAGCCAGCAACAGTGTGCAGCTATGCACTGCTCAGACAGAACACCGCAGTGGTCCAGCCATGCCGGCGGTCTCATGCCATGAGCAGCCTCACAGTCGATAACCTCCTGCTCGGTCTCCGAAAGATGTACATGCAGAGGGATATTCTCCTTTTTTGCGTACTCAGCACACCAGGTCAGACCCTCTTCTGAAACAGTGTACACCGCATGCGGCGAAACGCCGGGCATGACCCGCGGATTGTTCATACTCCTGATGTTTTTCACCGTCGACTCCATGACCCGGGCCTCAGACTCGAACTTCGCATGATCCCCGCCGTCGATCATACAGTACGAAAGACATGCTCTGATCCCGGACTCTGCGACGGCACGGGCGACCTGCTCCATTTTAAAGTACATATCGTTGAAGGTTGTCGTTCCGGTTCGGATCATCTCCAGGCAGGCGAGTTTCGCTCCCCAGTAGATGTCATCCTCGGTGAGATGTGCCTCTGTAGGCCAGATCTTGGTGGAAAGCCACTCAAAAAGCTGCATATCATCCGAATATCCGCGAAGCAGACCCATCGGCGAGTGGGTGTGCATATTTATCATGCCGGGCAGTGCGGTCGCCCCGTCGCCGTCAATAATAAACTCGGCGTCGTGATCGGTGATCTTTTCTCCGACCGCCCCGATCATTCCTGTGCCATCAAGGTAGATCTCCTGTATTTTTCCGTTCAGGCTGACGTTTCTGATGAGAATCGGAACCTGTTTTCCAAAGATGTCTGTGTCTGTCATGCGAGTTTTTCCACGATTTTTGTTATGATTTCAGTTATCCGGTCACCATTTCTTCGGGAGATGGCGACGATCTCGTCATAGTCAGGGGCCGATGCCCCGCCGATGCCGTTTGCATAGTTATCTACCGTGCAAAGAGCTGCACAGGGGATTTCAAGTTCGTTTGCAAGGTTAAGTTCGCTTGCAACAGTCATACCGACCACATCGGTATCTCCTGCAAAGCAGGCGATCTCCGCCCGTGTTTCGAATCTGGGACCGCGAGTCTGGAAGTAGGTGCCAGGTCGGCCTTCCGGAACGATGCGGGCGAGTTCTTCCCTCAGCCCTGCATCGATCGACGGGGGAATGTGATAGATGTCGTTGTCGTGCAGGCTGGGAATATCCCAGGGGCTGAAGGAGTCGTCAGGAATAACGATGCTTCCCGGAGGGAGTTCATCATGCATACTGCCGGTCGAGCCGATAACGATGAGCCGGTCCACGCCGAGGATTTTCATGGCGGCCAGGTGTGCTCGATGATTGACCCGGTGGGGCGGGGTATCGTTTTGATGGCGGCTGATAAAGACGATCCGACCTACGTGAGCCTGGGCCGGGCCGAAGGGTGTTGATACACGCTTTTTTTCCAGAGGGGGCAGGCGTGCCTGCAGGAGGGCTGTCCCCCCGATGATTCCTAACATTGTCAGAGTTATTATTTTCCGTCGAAGATATATAAGAGTCGGTTCAATCGCGCGATTTTAGAGGAAGGCAAGAATAATAAAGTAAATGCCGATCAGAATAATTCCGATTCCGATGATGATGTCGATGGTGTTTCCGCTGAGTTTGGTGACCGAGCGGATCTTCTGACCAAGGGAACCGCCGATCGAACTGAGGATGATCAGGGGGATACTGAGACCGACGGCATAGATGAAGATGGTGAGGAGTCCTTGGAGCGGGGTCTGGTAGAGGGCGATGTAGGTGAGAACGATTAGAAGCATCGGAGCGCCCCGACCGACAGTGATCGCCCCAAACGAAAGGCCAAGGAGAAATGCGCCGACAATAGTATAGGCATTTGGAAGACGAAAACGGTTGAAGATGCGCCGGATAGGCGGCTTGTAGAGATGGAGGAGCTGAAGTCCCATGGCGATCATGAGGATCCCGCCCAGAACCCAGGCAACCGAACTATTGAGATAGAGGATATACTCACCGAGGAATCCGGCAAGGAGTCCTAAGGGGAGAAGGGTAAGGATCGTCCCTATGCAGAAGGCAAGGACAAGTTTGAGTATTGTTGGAAGCGTGAAGGTGGTTTTACCGCTGGTAAGATAACCGATAAGCCCGAGGCAGATGACACTGTTGCATGGACAGATACCTGCGAGAAGGCCGAAGATGAAAATACCGGTGAGGGAGGGATCGAATACAGCGGTCATATATCTCTTATGTATGAGGCAGGTGGTGAGGTATGATGGTTTCGGTGATTAGGAGGTGAATAAATAGAGAGTTTTCCGACGGAGAAAGCAACATCTTTTTATTGATATCTGCCCTATTGGTTAAGGCACATATTGTATGTGTGTTTGTTGGGCCGGTAGATCAGTGGTAGATCGCGTCCTTGGCATGGACGAGGCCGCGGGTTCAATTTCCGCCCGGTCCACTCGTTTTTTACGTTTTTCAGATACTTTGAGTTTATGTTCGTGCCGTATTTTTCCCGCCTCTTTCCGGTATAATCGTTTCCAAAGAAGACAGCGTCGTCATATATGAAATATGACGGGCACAAAATACCTGAAAACCCTTTTCCGAAAAGTGTAGCGGCAGTTTATCGAGGGGGACGTGATGAGGGGTAAAAATCAAAAAAAAGGGATTTCTGCATAACTGAAAAAATGCCCGGGCTTTGGAAAAGCCGGGCTGATACCGATCAGCACTTTACATCGCAGGTAATTGTCTGAGCAATCTTTTCCTTGAGGATGTCAAGGAATTTGGACCACATTACATCGAAATGCTCATCATGGGAGATGAAGGGATTGAGCAGGCAGACACGGAGCACATACACCGATCCGACACGGTCCCATTCTCCCTCCGGGATGCCGAGCCGCTTCACGAAGTTTCTCGGAGCATTGCCGTAGTCTTCCCGGGCAAGGGCAGTCTTCGAGGTGATCCAGTCATTTTTATACACAGGTCCGCTGACGTAGGAAGATTCGTCGTAGATTTTTTGGTTTAAATTGTTCATGGCATCCAGATTTGTATTCCCCACCTCGTTGAAAGCCAAACACACGATATTGAAGTCGGGTTTTTCCGCAAGAGTTTCCACCTGGAATTTTCTTCCATTCACCGTCAGGTATTTTGTCTTATCCAGCGCCTTGGATAACATCTGGGCGCCTTCGATGCTTCGGCCGATAATCCTGCCGTACCCGGTTACATTCAGCGGGATCAGTCTGTGTGTTGCCCAAACCGCAGCTGCCGTGGCCCCAGCCTTTGATCCCTCCATAATATAGCTTCCAAGCAGGGTTGGCGAATCCTCTCCCGCTTCAAAGACATATGCGGCAAAGTACGAGATAAGATCGAGAATACGCCTGTCCTTAATGGTAATGCCTCCGGCAGAATAGGGAATATATCCCATCTTATGCGGATCGATGGTTATCGAATCAGCAGCCGGTATTGCCTTATATGACTCATAAATCTTTTTTAGCGGGTAGTCATGTTCGTGTACAAATATCCCGTCGGCACTGAGGCGTTCTTTTACTTCCTTAAACTCCATGAAACGATTATTCTCGTCAAGGAAGAGAGCTCTTGAATAGCCGCCGTAGGCTGCATCGATGTGGAAGTAGAAGTTGATACCCTGTTTCTCATACTCCCCGCGTAATTTTACGATCCTGTCGATCTCATCGATGGCACCCTCTTCCGTCGTTCCAACAACGGCGACAACAGCAAGGATCGGGACCTTTCGTGCGACATGATCATCGATGATACTCTTGAGCGTATCGATATCCATGTGATACTGGTCATTTACCTGCACCTGGATAAGATTCTTGTTTCCAATCCCGAGAACATCGGCAGCCTTCACCCATGAATAATGTTTGGACTGAGGAACCAGTACCACGCCAAGCCTACCATCACCGGCGCCGATACCTCTGGCGCTTTCGTTTCTTACCTCGTCGAAACATCCTGCTTCTTTCACTTTCCCAATAAGGTCAAGAACCTGGCTGGTACTCATGTTCATGATCTGCCAGTCGTCAAGCCCCGGCACAAGGTCGGCCCGGATCTTTTTCACCGCTGGTGGGAACGATTTGAGGTTTCGTGCCATCCACAGACCCTCATAATTTGCAATGGTACCGTCGGTAGTGATATGCCCCCATGACTGTTCGGGGTCAAAACCCAGCATCGTGGCCATGTCCTTTCCGGCTTCGATTTCCATCGGAGTCGTCGCGGTTGATGCTTCATATGCCACGTTGTTTGGATTGTAGAGGATCGTCGCCATATAAGCGAGGTTAGCCACCATCAGAGTGTCGGAATTCATGTGACCGAGGTATCTGGATGAAAACCAGGGCATTGAAGTTTCTTTAAGTTTGTTCGACAGCTGCATGAGCACTTCAGATGTGCGGTCAAGTGTTGTCTGGTACTCCTCGCTTCTCATCTCCTTTGGAGAGGAGACCATCCTGTCTTCAGGATGGAAGTCACTTCTCCAGTGCATATGCTCATCCATCAGGAAATTAAGCATATTCTTGAAATAATCGCGGTTCTCGGACTTTGGCCCCAGGAAGAGAGCCTTCACTTTGAGGGCATCTTCATTTACGCAGGGGGATGTGCTGTTTTTTTCAGTATTTGTCATGGTATCTTCAATAATTATTCTTTAGTCTCAGGTTGATTCTGCTTCCACTCGGGCTTTTTGAAGGCATAGATGATTAAAGGTATGGCTGCGACGACAACCGTTCCGATGATCATAAATGCCACATAGCCGCCGCCCTCTGAAATCTGGGTTGGAGGCAGCATTGCGACAATAAAGAGGATGGTCATCATCAGAAATCCAAATCCTCCGACAAGCCACATTCCTGCCTTTCCGCCGGGGATTTTAAATGCCCTTGGAACGTCTGGACGTGTGTATCTGAGCCTGATTGCTGCAGCATACATCAGTAAATACATGACGATGTATACGGTTGTCGTCAGAGCAAAGAGCATCCAGAAAGAGCTGTTTACTCCTCCGGGAGCAAGGGCATAGACCGCTCCCCAGAAGGTGATAAGTATTCCCTGGAGGATGAGCATATTTACCGGGATGTCGTTCTTGTTTTTCTTCTGAAGGAGAGGAGGAAGCGTTCCTTCTTTGGCTGTCGCAAAAAGACCTCTGACCGGCCCTAAGATCCATGTAGAGACCTGACCGATCGCCCCAATTGCAATGAGCAGAGCGATGATCATGACCAGCCATGAGAACGGACCGGCAAAGATTACTTCAAAGGTCTGCATGATCCCTGCAAGAAGGTTGATGTTGTCTGCCGGCACGAGTAATGCGACGATAAGTGCACCAATGATACTTACCGCTGTGATGACCAAACCGACGGTAAAGATACCAAGCGGGTAATTTTTCTTGACATTGCTGATATCCCGTGCATGGCTTGCGGTCATCTCGATACCGATGAACAAAAAGACAAAGGTGACGAGCATGACCAGATTGGAAAGGGATGAAAAGTCAGGAATGAGGTCTGCGACCGTCGGCTGGAGAGTGAGCTGAACAGGGTGTCCGGAGAAGATGTACCATGCTCCGCCAACAAGAAGTATGGCTGCCGGAATGAAAGTTCCTAAGACAACGGAGACGGAACTGATTCTGGTATATGCTTTAAGGCCCCTGAAGTTCAGGAAGGTCAGACCCCACCAGACAATTACAATGAAAACGAACAGATATAATTTGTTATTCGCAAGCTCCGGGTTGATGATGTAGGAGAATGTTGCAGCAATGAAGGTCAGAACACTGATAAATCCGATCGTCATCTGGAACCACTGCAGCCATATGGCCGTAAAACCCCATTTCTCTCCAAATGCCTCTTTTACCCATACATAGACACCACCTTCCTGCGGCCAGCCTGTGGCTAGTTCAGCCGAAACCAGGGAGGCAGGGATGAGGTATACGACGAAAGCAAGGAGGCAGAAAAAGATCGACTGCCAGCCCACCTCACTTTGCGATGGGAAGGTACGCATACTCATGATAGCTGCAAAAGTAATCAGGATGAATGCGGTTAATGATAACTTATAATTAATCGAAGGTTTTGTTGACATAGTACGTCCTTAAGGCACTGTATGGGAATCCAATGATAATAAATCTTTTTTGGGACAGATCATTTTTCAGGCATGATTTCTGCCATGTAATCCGTTCTATTGACATATTAACACAAAATAATCTGACTATACCTACATGTAAGACTTAAGGGGGAGGTGTATATAATAATTCCGAAATATAGAGGTATTGTTAAACAATATGGTTAGATATGGAAAGAGCGCTATAAAAACCCAGTGAAATATGCCGGATTAAGAGAAAAAAACGGGAGTGCGAGGTGAAGAAAGAGTTGTCAGATTCAGGAGAGCGAAGGATCTGTGTAGATGCAGAAAAAACCAACCACAACCACACATAACCATGCGCGAATATAAGCAAAATTCCGCAAAAGAAAAATATCCCTCATCTCTCGCGTTTCGAGTTCGTTAATTCCCCCTCACTCCTTGAACTTCTCCCAGATCATCGTCTGGAAAAAACTCTTCGGCGCTACCGCCTCCATTGCAAGAAACATTTCCCAGGGAACCGCGTAGGTCATATACTCATTCGGGATAACATTTCGACAATGCCCGCGACCCGCAAGATCCGTCATACCGAGAACGCCGTTCGGCACATCCTTCTTTGATTCCTGCAAAACTTTGCTTCCGAGTGCCTGACATGCCGACATCCGTGACGATGCATAAAGCCCGTTCCCGCCCGGAAGCGAACCCGCGAGATGCATCAGAGCCGCAAGCTCAACAGGATTCACCGTAAAGATCACCGAGACAGGGATCTCTCCGTCCAAAAGATCCTCCAGCGGCTTAAACACGGCATATTTCCCTGAAATCGGCGGTATCACAGTGACTTCATTATTAATGAATGCTTTTGCCGTCTCAAAATCTGCGTGCATCCGTTCACCCTCCAGAAATTTCCGTCGGATGTTTTCCGGCATCCGATCACAAAATTTCTGATACATCTCCGGATCCTTCGCCGACTCAAGACCATACGAGAAAAATGCCGCAAATGTATCTACGCCTCCAATTGCTGCCGCGTAACCGTTCCCAAAACAGAGACCTGCCGTTGCCCCGGCACAAAGACATGTTTCTTTCGTGAAAACTGCCGTCTTTCGATCTCTGATAACATGCGAAATAAATCCCATCACACATCCTCTTCGTGCCCCCTCTTTTGGGGAAATCGCGTCTGAAGGACAGGTATCTGTCCGCAGAAACACGATCGGCCCAAATGCTCCTCCTAACTCAGTTGCAATACGGCTTTCCATACGATAATTATTGATTTCCCGTATTATAGCAGTATCCCTGTCGATCATCCCGTCCCGCATAAATACCAGACCGTCCAACCTATATCAACTTCCGTGCATCATGAAACAAGATACTGCCATTCGGATAACGGTGATGATCCTCGGTCTCTTTATCATGTCGCTCGGCATCGCCGTTTCCACCAAAGCAGGCCTTGGGACGACCCCCATCTCATGCGTGCCATATGTTCTGAGCCAGGGATTTCCTCTCTCCTTTGGAACGTTCACCTTCCTCATGAACTGTCTGTTTGTTGTTTTTCAGTATTTCCTGCTGAAAGAAAAGTTTGAAACCTATCAGTGGCTGCAGATCCCGCTCATATTCGTATTCAGTATATTCACTGATCTCGCGATGATCCTCGTAGGAGATCTCGTTATTACCGGTTATGTATTCCAATGGATATTCTGTCTCATGAGTTGTGTTTTGGTCGCATTTGGTATTGCCCTGCTCCTGAAAGCAAATCTTCTGATGATGGCAGGGGACGCTCTCGTAAGAGCGTTATCGCTGGTCTCGAAGATTCAGTTCGGCTATACCAAAGTAGGATTCGACAGCACAATGGTAATGACAGCGGTCGTCATTTCATGGATACTGTTTGCCGATTTAGTGGGCGTGCGGGAAGGAACGATCGTTGCGGCAGTTTTGGTCGGCCTTATCGTGAAGTTCTTTATACCCAAACTTGGATGTCTGGACCGGATCTTCACGGAAAAAACCTGCTGAACGCTCAGTTTGCGTTAAGGCAGAAACGAGTCGAAGATGATCACATCAAAAGAGGATTTTGCTGTATCCAATTCTTCTTTACTGCGGATCGTCCACCCGACTTTAACTATGCCGAATAATCCGGTACAGATCCGATAAGACAATTGATTTCTATAATGAATGTTGTAGGCAATAAAATCAGGTCTGATATAAAAATTCATCAAACAATTTGTGAGAGTAAATTTCTCTAAAAATGTCAGTTTCGGCAGTTGAACGCACGTGAGGGACGCCAGTTCCTTATGATAATCCGTACTTAAAAAGCCCCGTAAATAGTCCGGGCGATTGATCCTGAACCAATGAACTATCATGGGGTTGAACGATTCGATACAAAATAACCCGTTATACGTATCAAGACATGCAGCTGTTCTTTCACACAGTTCTGCATAATCAGATGAAGAAGTGTTTTTCAGTTCAACGATGAGAGGGACAGTCCTGTTTATCAGAGATAAGACTGCAGAAAATTTAGGTATCTTTTCATCTGATTGAAACAGCCTGTACTCTCGAAGCATAGCATAGGTACAATCTGCAATCTTTGTATCGACCTTGGACGTGCGATGCAGATCTTCATCATGGATAACGACCACCTCGCGGTCTTTGGTCAGCTGCACATCCAATTCGATCCCAAAACCGGCATCAACCGCTTTTTGAAATGCGGACAGGGAATTTTCCGGAGCTGACGTTGTATTGTTGAATAACCCTCTGTGCGCAATGCGGTATTGTCCAAAGACAAGCATCCTCTCTTTTCTGGTTTTCCCGGGGTAGAGTAAAAAAAGATAGAGGCAGGCCGCCGCAAGGAAGATTATGAGAATATAGAGAATGATCATAGCTCGCTATTTTTCCGTAAATGCATAACTATTCAAAACCAAACTGTTTGGATTATTGAATATCGTCTGAGTATATTATTACACCCGGTATCGTAAAAAGGTATATTGGATCTCTTTTTAGCTTTTCAGTTTAGGTACCTTGTGAAAAAAACTATTCAGCGTTCAGAGAATGAAAAAAAGAAGTTGTTCCTTATTCAGTGAGTTTTTCACCAAATGCTTTTGCCCGTGCAAGCTGTGCATCCGTGACCTCATCTGCGTTGTGGAGCCCGCCGAAGAATTCCGGTGAAAGGACATCTGCACCGCAGCTCTCAAAGCCTTTGGTCAGATGTTCTGCTGCAATCGGATAATGCGTTTCGTCCGTAAAACCCTGAGTAATGATCGCAGCAGCTTTCTTCCCTTTCTTCAGCCTGGAACCGGCCGGACCGAGATATGCATACATCCGGTCAACGAAGCATTTGCTTTGTCCGGTTATATCTCCAAAATACACCGGGGATCCGAGCAGGATCACATCCGCTTCATTGAGTTTGGTGTAGAGTCCTGCCATGTCATCCTTCTGGCAGCAGAATGTGGTCTGGTCCTTTTTGCATTCTGTGCAGCCCAGACATCCTTTGATGTTTAGTTTCGCGATGTTGATGAACTCGACATCGGCGCCTTTTTCCATTGCAGCTTCAAGAGCCGCTTCGATCAGTTTTTTCGTACTGCTCTTCGGTGCTGCAGATCCAGATAATCCGATGATTTTCATATGACCATATATTATCCGTGATTATATAACGGGTTTTTGTTCATCTGAGGGAGGGAAAAACAATGTCATCACCATCCAAGTTTTTCAAATGGAATAGTTTGCAAGGGAAAATGAAACTTTCACTTTCCAAATTCTTATCCTGTATCAATACAATAATATTCTATGAGTTCATATCGGGAAGATTTCAGGGATTACTTCCGGTTCCATCGGGGTTTGATTCCAGGGATTCTCGTCTGCATCATAGTTGCTCTCGTTTCATATCTCCTTACGCGGGGTACGCTCTGGGAAGGCGGGTTCAGGATTCTTCCGGCAGAGTTGTTCACTGATAATCCGGTGTTTTATTTCCTTTCAAAAATAGGACCGATCGTCCTTGCCCTCATCATCTGCATTTTTATCAATGTCAGGAAATTCGAAGCAGGAGGGTCATACGCCGGGAAATACATCCTGCGTATCGCCATCATCCTGATGGGTGCCAGAGTTACCTATGATGTTTTGATGACCGGTTCTCTTGTAGGTCTCATCATCATCCTTTGCGTTCTCGCAGGAGTTTTGATTGTGGCAATGCTCATCGGAAAAGGCTTTAAATTTCCGTGGGATGCAGCCGTCCTCACCGGCACCGGGAATGGAATTTGCGGCGTTTCAGCAACGCTTTCGGTAGCTCCGGTAATCAATGCCGACAAGAAACATGTTGATGCAGTGGTCGGCGTTATCAGCCTTTTAGGGATCGTCGGCGTATTTGTCATCCCGGCAATCGCGTCTTTTCTTTCAATGACTCCCACGCAGGCAGAGGTTTTCATCGGAGGGACTCTGCATGAAATCGGGAATGTCATCCCGGCGGCAGACCTCTACTACTCGATCACGGGTTCTGACGTTGGGGCGTTGGCACTTGCTTATAAAATGATCCGGGTTGCCATGCTTGTGGTGGTCGCAACCGTGTTTGGCTGGATGTACTGCAGACGTCAGAAGAAGCAGGTGAACGGGTCCTGTCCTACGGAAAAAGCCAAAATCCAGGGATTTCTGATACTGTTCGTTATAATGGCTGTTTTGATGAGCCTGGTGATTTATTTCTTTTATGATCCGGGAAAAGCGATCCAGGCACTCATCACAAATATTTCAGTAACTATTCTGACGATCGCAATGGCAGGTGTTGGTCTATCGATGAATCTGAAAGATACTCTTTCAACCGGTAAAAAGCTGCTTCCATTCGGTATTGCAGTCTGGCTGTTCCAGATCGTAGCCATGTGCATTCTTATAATGCTGTTCGTATAAAAAAAGAAAAATTTTCACATTTTTTTGAGGTATTTTTCAATCTATTTTTCCCACCAGATATGAGCAAGGTACGATGTGCTTGGAACACGGACTCCTGCATCGGTCTTCTCGAATTTATTCGCGAGATACGCGTTCACGATCTCCTTCTGCCAAGGTTCCGATGCCGACAAACGGCCGTAATAATCCTCCTGCATGTCCAAAACGGTCGAATAGAGATGACCATTCGTCTCGGTTTTCAGGTTGATATTTGCATTGATGTCAAGCTGATTCAATGCATTCCAGAGCACGGATGCATTCGGTGCACTGTAATACGGTTTTCCGTGCAGACTCTGCCAGAGATCTTCATGTCCCCATGATGAGGATTTTGAGGTCAGATACCAGTAGATATGGACACCTTTCTTTGAAGCACCGTCCATCTTAAGCATGTTTTCCCGGAGATTGCCAAACATAAGCGATCTTGACGCGATCACAAAGTCATGACTGCCTGCCTCTTCCGGGGTTACATTCTCCCAGCGTTTGCGGATCCCGGCGATCTCCGGAGCGTGCATATGCATCCGGTATTTCTCCATCGCCTCACCCATCGGAATGGATGGTTCGATGACGGTTACCCGGCAGCCGGCACAGGCAAGAGGGACAGCGAGGGTTCCGGGTCCGGCACCAATGTCAAGGACGGTGGATCCCGGCGGGATGTTCATTGATGCAATGTTATCCTCGATCTTGCCGCCTTTTTTATTAAGAAGATGCTTGACGAACCGGTCGACATTTTCCTGGTCCGACCAGAAACTGTCTTCTGTATCGCCCGGGTTGAGTTTTCCTTCAAGAGCACGTGTATAGGTTTCATCCCAGATTTGGCAGTAGTCCGGTAGTTCAGTCATATATATTATGGTTTATTTTTGCAGATTATAAACTACCACTGATTGTCATTTTTGATAACGGACAAGGGAGTTCAACACTTGGAAAATACTATCGACACCCTTTTGAACGTATAAGCAAGAAAAATGACACTTTCGTTATGATAAAAATCTCCAGGAATCAATTTGGAGAGAGAAAAGCATGGATTCAGTCAACTCTGCAATCATTTACCAAAAAGAGATCACTCCAAAATATTACCAAAGCTTAGATTATTAAAATATATCACATATCATTTTTTTATACTGCAATATATAGTAATAATATATAGTGTTTTATTAATATCAAATACGTCAAACAATATTATAGATAATATTATGACACATAAAAAAAATGTTTATCTCCCACTTATCATAGTGATCATTATTGCGATATGCGCAATTGCCGGATGTATTGGAACAAGTCAGCCAACCATTGGTCCTGGCACAACGTTCACTGACCTTGCAGGAAACAACGTCACCCTCCCTGAATCAGTTGATCGAGTGATTATCACTTCCATGTCGCCGATGGTGCCCATTTATGTCTACTACATGGATGGAACCGACAAACTGGTTGGTGCAAACTCGGCAGGTATCACCTACGCAAAATCAGGAGTTATGTCAACGATTTATCCAGAACTTGACTCTGTAGAAACCGGATTTGTTCAGGGAACTGTTATCAACATCGAAGAAATTCTCCGACTTGATCCCGATGTTGTCATCTACACCGGATCACGTCAGGATGAATATGCCCTTCTCACAGATGCAAATCTTACTGCAGTCGGATTCACCACCTCACTTGGCGCCACTGGTTACAACGTATTTACTCAACTCGACCTCTGGCTCAATCAATTAGGAAAAATAGTTGGAGAGACCAACAAAGCCGATGACCTCATCGCTTATAACACCGAAGTTCAGGAAAAAGTCGCTGAAAAAATCGACACAGTAACTGACAACGAAAAACCGCGTGCATTAATCATCTTTACCTACAAAGAAGGAACCTTGCAGGTAGCAGGAAGCGGGCACTATTCTGAATACTGGTTGAATGCAACCGGAGCAGAAAACGTTGCTTCCGAACTTTCCGGACTCAAACCAGTTGACATGGAACAAATTATTGCATGGGACCCGGAAATTATCTACTTTGCCAACTCCCAGAATGCTCTGCCTTCCGACCTCTACAACAATACCATTGCCGGTTACGACTGGAGTCAGGTAAGTGCAGTCAAAAACAAACAGGTATACATCTTCCCCTATGCAACCTACATGTCCTATGCGCCGTCTCTCGAAGATGGACTCGTCCTTCAGTGGATGGCACAGATTAACCATCCAGATCTGTTCAAAGATCTTGACATGGAAGAAGAAACCTCATACTTCTTCAAAGAATTTTTCAACTATACTGCGACAGATGAAGACATCAAAGGATTCCTGAATCCCGAATACATTGCAGTAAGACTCCATTAAGATGAAAACTGTCTCAAAAAAATCATTTTTCATTTTTTTATTTTTTCTTCCGATAGCAGTAGCTTGTCTTGCCCTCTGTGTTGGGAGATACTGGATCAACCCCATTGATGTCTATGGAGCGTTTCTGGCATTTTTTGGATATCCCGTTGAAACGACCATCCAATCAGTTGTTCTCAACCTCCGGCTTCCGCGAATCCTTCTCGCTCTCTTTGTAGGAGCAGGTCTTGCCATTGCCGGCACAGCGTTTCAGTCAACATTTTCAAATCCCTTAGCTTCACCGGATATCATCGGGGTTTCATCGGGAGCTGCCTTTGGCGCAGCACTTGGTCTTTTGCTCTTTGAAAATATGTTCATTGTTCAGATTCTTGCAATAATTTTTGGTCTCGCGGCGATTGGGATTACATTTGCTTTAAGTAAAGCGGCAAAAACCGATTCGATCCTCATGATAGTGCTTGCCGGCATCATCGTCTCCGGATTTTTTACAGCGATGATTTCATTGGTAAAATATACCGCCGACCCTCTGCTGAAACTTCCTGAAATTACCTTTTGGCTTATGGGCAGTTTGGCAGGGGCGAATTATGAAAAAATTGTGATTGCAGCACCGCTGTTGCTTCTTGGCATCATTATTATCTGGATAATGAAATGGCGTTTAAATATCCTTGCGTTAAGTGAGGAGGAGATCCAATCATGCGGAATCAATCCAAAACGTACCAGGTGGACAATAATCATCGCTGCAACATTGATTGTCGCAGCGACAGTATCACTATGCGGACAAATTGGATGGGTTGGATTAGTGATACCTCATGTTGCCCGAATGCTGGTTGGTTCAGATAATCGCTATGTTATTCCAGCAAGCATTAGCATTGGAGCCTGCTATCTTCTGATAATCGACACACTCTGCAGAACAATATCACCATCAGAAATTCCGTTGTCTATTATGACAGCATTGATCGGAGCGCCATTATTTGCATATCTGTTTCTTAAAAAAGCGAGATCATGGCTATGAAACTAACAATTCAAAAAGGATGTTTTGGCTATCATGATGATTATTTGTTTAAAGATATTAATTTCACGGTGAATGACCAGGATGTCTTCGCAATTCTTGGACCAAACGGCATTGGAAAAACAACGTTACTGAAATGTATTATGAATATGCTTCCTTGGAAACAAGGACATGCATATCTGGATAAGACCGACATTTCAACACTACCGTCCAAAGAATTCTGGAGGCAGGTATCTTACGTTCCGCAGGCAAAATCATCGGCATTCAACTATCTTGCTCGCGACATGATTATGCTTGGACGAAGTGCCCATCTTCCTTTTTTCAAAGAACCAGGCGATTCTGACATGGAAATTACCGAACGTGCCATGGAGACTCTTGGAATCACACATTTAGCGAACCGCTCTTGTAAAACACTTTCCGGGGGAGAAATGCAACTGGTTTTAATTGCCCGGGCACTTGCAACTGAGCCAAAAATATTGATTATGGACGAACCTGAATCAAATCTGGATTATCACAACCAACTCATGATTCTGGAAAAAATACATGATCTTTCAAAAACGATAGCCTGCATCATCAATACTCATTATCCGGAACATGCTTTGCGTATCTCTAACAAGGCGTTGATGTTTCTCGGGAATGGAGAGACTATCTGCGGCAATACGCCTGACATTATTACAGAACAGCATCTTCGCGATGCATTTCGGGTGAATGTAATGATTGGAAATGTTTCAGACGGAACCAAAATCCATCAATACATATTACCAATATCCATCAGAAAATAAGGAGTTATGAATGAAAAAAATTGCATTTTATGGAAAAGGCGGAATCGGAAAATCAACCTGTGTCTCAAATATATCTATGGCTCTCGTTGAACAGGGATTCACGGTCATGCAGATTGGCTGCGATCCAAAAGCGGACTCAACAAGAAATCTTACCCGCGGGGATCCGATTCCATCTGTTCTCTCAGTTATGCGGGAGAAAAAGAATGACATTTGTCTGGACGATATTGTTTACTGTGGATCCGGCGGAATTTTGTGCGTAGAGGCAGGAGGCCCAAAGCCGGGATCGGGTTGTGCAGGTCGCGGTATTATTACTGCGTTTGAACAATTGGAGGAACTTGGGGCATATAAAAAATATCATCCAGATATTATTCTCTATGATGTTTTAGGAGATGTGGTCTGTGGAGGGTTCGCCCTGCCGATTCGTCAGGGATATGCAGATGAGGTGTGTATTGTAACATCCGGCGAGATGATGTCCTTGTATGCGGCAGATAACATATCTCAGGCGGTTAAAAATTATTCAAAACGCGGATATGCAGCATTGAAAGGACTCATATTCAATGCAAAAAATATTGAAAATGAAGATGAGATTGTGGAAAAAGCGGCTGCAGAAATGAATACAAAGGTTTTGTCCAGGATTAACCGTGACCCGATTGTCCAAAAGGCTGAAAATGCCGGCATGACTGTTGTGGAATATGCACCGGATTCATCTCAAGCAGATTTGTATAGAAAACTTGCAGGAATTTTACTTGAGGATTAAATATGAATAAACTCTGTTTCTGCTCAACCACCTATGGAGGATATGGGATTGTAAGAGTCGGTTCATTAATTCCGGAAAGCTATCTATTGTTTGTCTGCCCGCCATCATGCGGGCGGCACACATCCATCAATGCAATTCAGCAGGAGTATAAAAATAGGATCAGTTATCTTTTCTTTGATGAGCATGAACTTGCTCTTGGAATGGTTGAAGATGAGCTCTGTAATGCTATTGATGAACTTCTACCTCAGATACAACGCCCTAAAGTATTTTTGGTATATATCTGCTGTGTTCTTTATTTAGCAGGATTTGATGAAAAAAGTATAATTGATGAGCTGAAAAAGCGAAATCCCGACATTGTATTTCAAATTTGTCTGATGAATCCAGTGTCTGCAGATACGAAACGTCCCCCTGGACTGACTATGCAGGAGAAGATGTACTCATTACTGGATTTCTCTTCATCACAACTGAACACGCTCAATTTTATTGGGAATAATGTGCCGATCAATTCCAACAGCGAAATTTATGAAGTGCTAAAAAACTGTGGGGTTACAGAGACATTTCATGTATCTGACCAACCCTCATTTGAAGATTTTAGACGAATGGGGCGATCAAAATGGAATCTGGTGGTTCGTCCCGAAGCGATTCTTGCAGCAAAAAGTCTAAGTTCCCGAATGGAATTTCGCTTTGTTCCGGTCTCTTATGATATTATTCAGATTAGAGAGCAGTATGAAGAGATATTTTCGATGCTTTCTGCACGATGCGAGCTCGAAGAGTATGAAAAACGTGCGCGGGAAGCAATCAATAAAGCAAAAGATGCAGTGGGAAAAAAGCCGATCGCAGTCGGAGCATCTGCGGTATGCAGACCGTTTAGTCTTGCTCGGGCATTGATAATCTATGGCTTTGTTGTCACTGACATTTTCGGAAAAGATGTTGTGCCCTTTGAACGCGAAGCGTATGAATGGATACGAAAGTATGCTCCGGAAATTGTGATCCATGATACGAAAGATCCCGCAATGACGAATAACATTGGAAAATGCGGTATGGCGGAAATTGCTGTCGGATATGATGCAGGATATTTCGCAGGTGCTGAAAGTGTGGTCGATTTGCTTGGTGATGAAGGGATGTTTGGCTACTATGGGGTAGAACTCTTGATGAATCTTTTGATAGAGAGTGTCTCTCATCCAAAGGATCTGCGCAAAATGATTGAAGCTTATGGACTGGTGGCATAAATGAGCCATCTGTTTGTACACCTGCCGTCATTTGCAACGGATTATTCCGGCGCCGCTTCGGTATTTTATAATATGGGCGGGCTTGTAGTGATCCATGAACCATCAGGATGTATGGGTAATTTTACCGGATTTGACGAACCCCGCTGGTATCATGCTCCAGAGATGGTATTTAGTTCATTTATCCGTGAGGAGGAGGCAACGATGGGTGATGATTCGATTCTTCTCGATAAAATTCTTCAGGAGTGCAAAAATCATCATCCCAAATTTGTTGCAATTCTTGGAACACCAGTCCCTGCATTAATCGGTTGTGATATCTCGGGAATTGCTGCTGAAGTTTTTGATGCTGCCAAAATTCCCGCATTTGGGCTGAATACTACAGGATTTCAGTATTATGATGATGGTATCAAAAAAGCTCTCCTGATGATCGAAGAGCAGTTTATGAAGGAATCGGGAGTAAAAGAGCCAAAAACAGTCAATATCCTCGGATACACCCCCTTAGATTTTTTCATTTCAGGCGACGATCGAAGATTAGCATCATTTGTAGAGTCGTGCGGATACCGGGTATTATGTTTTCTCCCCGGAGATGATCTGGAGACGATTATCAAAGCACCCAATGCGGAAAAAAATATTGTGGTGTCCGCGGCAGCAATTCCTCTTGCAGAAAAAATGAAGGAAAAATATGGCACTCCTTTCTGCGCAATGCTTCCGGGAACTACTAACGACAAAGAGAAAATGCAGGCATTTTTACAAGATTATACGCCGCAACTTCCCGCCCCTCATGTTTATTCCAGAAAAGCGCTTGTGATTGGGGAACAGATTTCTGCGAACACTAGACGTGATTTCCTGATTGAAGACCTGAATTATTCTACGGTGAATGTCGCCACATTCTTTGCATTTGCTGGTTCTATCGCACGTGAAGGAGACATCAAACTTTCAAATGAACTACATCTTCAAAAACTTATCGAAGAAGGATGTTATGATCTCATTGTTGGTGACCCGCTGTTTGAACGGTTTACGAACCAGCAACAGATTTTTGTTTCACTTCCGCATCCGGCAGTGAGCAGTAAATTACACTGGCATTCGTATGTTTCTCTTCTCAACAATGATTTTTCAACATATCTTTCTGCAAAGATAAATCACAAGAGTCCTGTAACATTACAGTAGAGCAGAGAATGAGAAAATTAGTTCGATTGATGCGCTGATAATAAATCTTCAAAATATTACAGCGCATTCATGCGCATAAAACAACAAATTAAAAAAAATGTGCCTGAATATTCAGGCAAATAATTTGGTATTATCCTGTTCATCGCCCGTTGTCTGGGAAGCTACTACCGCTGTGACCACCTGGGTGATCGCATTCCGCACGATCTCAAGACCCTGCATCAGCATAGCATCATCGGTCGTTAATGCAGGCATCAGCTTCACAACCGAGTCCTCTCTGCCCGAGAGCTCAAGGATGAGCCGGTTTTCAAAGCACAGCTGTCTGATCTGATGAGCGGTCCCTGCAGGATATGCCCCGCAGTCGATACCCCACATCAATCCAAGACCCCGGAAGGTCAGCCCCGGATCAATGAGCGGCAGGTTTGCAGCCAGATAATCCTGAACGATCTTACCTTTTCGAACGGTCTCCTCTTCGATATGCTCATTGAGCATGAACTCGAGAGCAGCCTTTCCTGCAACGAACGAAAGCTGGAAGCCTCTGAATGTTCCGTTGTGCTCACCTGGCGCGAGGACATCATACTCCGGCTTCACCAGAGCAATCGAACACGGCATGCCGATACCGCCGATGGATTTTGCCATGACCACGATATCGGGAACGATACCGCCGCGTTCGAACGAGAAGAACGAACCTGTCCTGCAGCATCCAGTCTGGATCTCGTCCAGGATCAGCAGCATATCATGTTTGTCGCATAATGCACGGATGTCTCTGAGCCACTGATCCGAGACGATATTGATACCGCCCTCTCCCTGTACGGATTCGAGAATAATGGCCGCCGGTTTATCAACACCGCTGTGATCATCACTCAGGATCATATCGATATACTCGATCGTGTCCAGATTCTTCATCATCGACGGATGAGGAACATGCGTTGCATTTCCGAGAGTCACACCACAGGCTTCCCGTGCAGTTCTCTCCGTCGTCAGAGCAAGAGCTCCAAGAGTCATTCCATGGAATCCGCCCATCAATGCCAACACGTTGGATCTGCCTTTCGCCTTGCGGGCGATCTTTAATGCAGCTTCAACAGCATTTGTCCCAGTCGGTCCCGGAAACAGGATCTTATAATTGAGACCGCGCGGGATCAGAACATACTTCTGCATGAACTGAATGAACTCGCCCTTGGCAATGGAATACATATCCAGACCATGGATCAAGCCATCACTCTGCAGATACTCGATCACTTTTTCTTTGATATAGTCATTATTATGACCATAGTTACAGCTGCCGGCCCCACAGAGGAAATCGATATACTCGATCCCGTTCTGATCAATTAGTAAAGAGCCTTTGGCTTTTGAAAAAATAACCGGATACTTCCGACAATACGACCTTACGTTACTTTCGAATTCTTCGAATAAGGTTGTTTCCATCAAGACGTCATTTGTGTTTTCAAGACCCATAGACCACACTCCTTTTTAGCTAGTATGAAAGTACAGGAAATCTAGCCCCGCAACCGGGCGGCTCTGAGATTACTAAACTTAATTGCCCCCCCCTAGGCTTAAAGGTGTCCCTCGTAAAAGAATGGAGAATTGCCTGATTTATGGACTTTGGGCCGATATCCATGGACTTCAAAAAACCAAATGCATGCCCGGATTTTCCATTTATGTCACAAGGGGGGTTGAATAGTTTTGGGTGACTGGGCTTCAGCGGTTTTTTGGAAAAAGAGGGGGGGGGTATACGCGCATAAGCGGGGTAAAAAAATATTTGCCGAAAGGCGGTTTACCGAAGCTGCCGCTCGACGGTGATCTCGCCCAGATCGTTGATGCCGATGACTTTCTCTCCGGCATCTCTCAGCTTTTTGATGTACTGTATGACCTCTTCGGTGAGCTGTTCGCCGGGGCAGATGAAGGGGATGCCCGGCGGATAGGGGATGATCGATGAAGCACATATCCTACCGGCACCCGCAAGTAGCGGGACGCGTTCCTTGTCCTGCGGTACAGGGAACAACCGAAGTTTTTCTTTGAGGACCGCAGTGACCGCGGTTTTTGCTGGCGAGGCGGCGGCCGCGACGCTGCAGCATGCACTAATATCTTTCAAAGCTTCGATCAGCCGTTTACTGTCGCTGAGTGTATTGCCGATCCCTGTCATGCACATGAGGATCGGGCCGGTGGTAAGTTCAGCAAAGATCCCGCGTTCCATCAAAAGTTCTTCGAGTCGTGCCCCGTCGATGCCGACCGCACTCATGTCGAGGTTGATTTTCGTGATGTCCATACTTATATTCGCGTCAGCATCCAGAGGACTGCCGATGACCTTGAGACCTTTGACGGCAGGCGCCTCCTGATAGAAGTGCATGAGGCTCTCATGCCACTCGGTCATGAGGGTCGTTTGGTGTTCGTTCAGGATCGCGGCATTTATGTCGAGCGAGCCCATGAGAAGATACGAGGGGCTGGTGGATTCCAGCATCTGAAGTTTGTCTTCCAGTACATAATGATCGACCCAGTCGGAGTTGAGATTGAGTACCGCACTTTGCGTAAAGGAGGCGAGGGTTTTGTGGATCGAGTTGACGACGATGTCGGCACCCTGCTCTTCGGCGGATTCGGGCATGTCGGTAAAGCCTGCGTTACGGAAGAATTTGAGGTGGGCGCCGTGCGCCTGATCGACGATGAGGACCTTCCCGCGGCGGTGTACGACTTCGGCGATGGCCCGGATGTCGGAGCAGATTCCGTAATAATTTGGAGATGGAAGAATTACTGCCTCGGCTTCGGGATTTTCGGCAAGACACCGTTCGATCTCATCTGCAGTGATGCCGCCGGAGATGCCGTATTCACTGATGATCTCGGGGTAGGCATAGACTGGCTGGATGTCAGCAAGGACGAGAGAGTTGAAGATCGCCTTATGGGAGTTGCGGGCCATGACGAGTTTTCTGCCTTTGGGAACGGAGGCCATAACGGCGGCAATAACGCCGCAGCTTGTACCGTTGATGAGGAGATAGGAGCGTTGTACACCGTAGAGTTCGGCATACTTTTCCTGAGCAGCTTTGAGGATGCCTTCGGTCTGGAAAAGGTTGTCGGCGCCGGGGATCTCGGTGATATCGCAGTCCATCATCTTTTGGAGGAAGTCATCGTAGCCGAACCGCCGGTAGACGGCGGAGCCTTTGTGGCCGGGCATGTGGAAGGAGACGGTTTTTTTGTCTGCATGTTCCGTCAAAAACGTTATGATCGATGGTGTATTCATGGCATTCCCTTGTGGGTACAACGTACAACGCCTGTCGAATTATATTTTTTGGGATGCGGGCTGCCCCGCAGGGGCGGCCTCAGCCGAGCAAGGCTTTGCCTTGCGAGCAAATCTTGAGATTTGAGATTGCGGGCTGCCCGAATACATGAAGAAAACGAACAGGGCCTGCATCCACCCTGATCCTGTATGAGATATACCAAGTATTATCCCCTTATTCTGAATAAACTGGTTATGCAAAATAATGTCCCTCTCTTTGAGCTTGAAAACCGTATGACCCGGTTTCATGCACACATGGACTGCAAAAATCCCGACTGGGAATATACCGCAATTTTTGGCAAGGTCAATCTCTACTACTTTACCGGCACGATGCAGGACGGCGTGCTTTTGATCCCCCGCGATGAAGACGCTGTATTCTGGGTGAGAAACAGTTATTCACGTGCTCTTGATGAATCCAACTTTAAAGATATACGACCGATGGGAAGTTTCCGCGATGCTGCAGGAGAATCGGCAATCACGAGTGAAACCATTTACACAGAAACGGAACTTATCTCCTACGCACACCTGCAGAGATTTCTGAAATATTTCCCGTTCAAGAATATCGTTTCAGCTGATAAGACGATCGCCGATCTCAGATCAGTAAAGAGTGAGTATGAGCTTGCGCTCATGAAAAAATCCGGGCAGATCCATCGTCATGTGAAAGAGGATCTGGTTCCCGATATGCTCAGAGAAGGTATGAGCGAGGCGGAGTTCGGAACAGACCTTTACAAGGTTTTTGTTGAGGAGGGTCATCAGGGGCTCGTAAGGTTCGGGATGTTTGACACAGAAATGATAATGGGTCATATCGGGTTTGGCGAGAGTTCGTTATATCCGTCGTATTTTAACGGTGCAAGCGGAAACCGGGGTATCGGGCCGTATGCTCCAGTGCTCGGAAGTCCGGATAGGAAGTTGAAATTTGGTGATCTGGTGTATCTGGATGTGGGATGCGGCTATCACGGGTATCAGACGGATAAGACGACGACATATATGTTTGGGAAATCACAGCCGGAAGATGTGATGGATATGCATTATAAATGTGTAGATGTCCAGAATACAGTTGCGTCGATGCTGAAACCGGGTGAGATCCCGTCGGTGATCTATCAGACGATAATGGACGGTCTTGATGAGGATTTCAAAGAAAATTTTATGGGCTATAAAGAACGGCGGGTCAAATTCCTTGGTCACGGGATCGGTCTGTTAATCGATGAGATGCCGGTCATCGCGAAAGGGTTTGATGAGCCGCTTGCTGAGAATATGACGCTCGCGATCGAGCCGAAGAAGGGGATAACAGATGTAGGAATGGTCGGGATCGAGAATACGTTTATCGTGACGCCTCACGGTGGGGAATGCATCACCGGGGAGAATACGGGTCTGATCCCGGTGTATTGATACGAGCGAAAGGGCTGGCAGATATTTTGTGTTGAAATAATACAGAACTAAAGCCCGCAGACTTCCCTAATTAGTGCTGCTGCCTCCAGATCCCTCGCCCCTCCGCACTTACGCACGATACCCAGATGATACTTGATCAGATCACGCAGCTTTGGATCATGATTCATCACATACCTCGTCGCATGGACCGTCGCATCGATCACCGCATTGAATCCGCGGTTCACCGGTCGCATCTCATCACGACAAAACTCTGAGGCAACCGGTTCAAGCTCCACAAAATACGCATCCTTCGTCTCATTCACCACGCGGGCCGTAAATGCCATCCAAGCATCCGCATCCCGAAGCAGCTGCATCACCGTCCCCCCGACAAACACCTTCCGGAGACTCGACTTCTCCACATCCGAAAATGCATACTGCGGATACAGATACGAATCGCTCACAAAATTCGCCGTCACCCAGCCGTACTGTGCCACATTCTCCGCCGTCTTTGACCCCTTGAAAAGGATCATCTTCGGCGCCTGACCCGCCCGCACAATGATCCCGATCGGTGCTGCATTATCCTTGGTGACCGCGATCACTTCAGTGATCCCTTCGCCTAACAGTCCCATTGCCACCCCTCCAGAAGCGCAGTAAAGATCCCCGCGATGCAGATATCTGCAAGAGAGCCGGGATTCACCCCGCCGCGGATGCACTCCTCATCGAACCTGCTCAGCGAAAGTCCGCCTGCGCGAACCAGCTGCGCCCGTTCCATGATCGAAACCGCCCGGGCATACCCGAACTTCTTCGCGATAAACGTATCCGGATACGCGGCCATCAAACGCAGAAACATATCCTGGATCGAATCTGCCCCGTCCTTTTCCTTCAGCATATCGGCCGCCTTTCGCGTCAGCGAAAAGCCGTTCACCCATTCGCGGGCAACCATATCCGTCTCACTCGAATACGTCATAACATCAAGCATAGTCATCTTCTTCTCGCGGAGCATCGCGATCGACGCGGGATCATTTACATCCATCTCATCCTCCTTGTTCACCCGAACCTGGGTCTTGCCGAAAGCCTGATAAAAAAGAATGGCATCTTCGACCGTCGTCTGCATGACGGCTTCACACGCCCCGGCGATGCCTTTGCCTTTGATCAGCGGCAAAAGGAGGATAAACGCCCCGAAATGCGTATTCCCTCCCGCATGACCGTTCGTGTGAACGACTGTCGCATACATCGCCTCGCCGAGCGTCAGATTCGAGACCTTTTCAAAAACATCCCTGGCGAGCACTGCCGATGCCAGAAAATGCCGGAACTTCGTATCCTCATAATCATGAAACCGGTCGATATTTCCCGGTTTGATGTTGGCGCTCACCTCAAGGAGCATCGATAGTTCGGCAGTTTCAGCAAGAGACAGCTTAGACATTTTCAAAGATCTTCTTCACGATCTTCTCTGAAAGCGTACGTTTCAGAGCCATATATTCATTCATCGGGAGATCGATCGACTTCAGCGTCATGTCCCGGAACATACAGGGGGTCGAGGATTTACAGCAAAAGGCAAGACTGCCGAAACAGGTATGACTGCCCTGTGAGAGAGGCGTCTCGATCGTCGCCTCCTTTTTCAGGGCGAGATACTCCTCGCGGCTCATACCAAGTGACTCCAGAGAGGGAAGAAGCGGACACTGTTTCACCGGCATACAGCAGAACGTGAGCGAGCGCATATCGCCGCCCCTGCACAGCTGCTTTGGCGCATTGTACCAGCCGATCTCCTCTGCGACGGCCCGGATATACCGGTCGAGGGTCTGCAGGACACTGACGCTTGCACTTCGGGCGACCGAAACAAGATCCGCCCCGTGAGCGAAGTAGTCCATCATCTTGTCGGGACTATTGACCCCGTTGTTTGCGATGATGATCAAGGGGCAGCTGTTTCTGATCTGTCTGATCTTGGTGTGTCCCGTATCCATCAGATCGACATGGATGATCGAAGCTCCGGCTTTCCAGAGCATTTTTGCGAGCTCGCGGTCATCAACCACACCTGCACGGGTCTTGACTGAAACGGTCACACCTTCGGCTGCAAGGGCCGAAACGATCGCACACAACTTTTCCGGATTGTGAAGAAGATACTCGCCGCATCCTGCATCGATCATCGGCTGCTGACGGCAGTGGGCATCGATCTCGTACACGACCGAAGGTCCGAACCGTTTTGCCGCGGCAACAAACCCTTCCGGTGTCGCTCCTCTCAGATTGAGACCGATGATGATGTCTGCTCCGTCCAGGATATCGATCTCGGTAGCTATTTCATCAAAGTCAGCATCGAACTCTTTACGTCCGTCTGCTTCCATCGCAGTCGACGCTTTTCTGCTTGGTTCATCTGTATTGTATCCGCCGATAAAAGCAACGCCGGCATGTTTACTGCGGGCAAGAACAAACTCCGCATCGGTTATTCCTGCCATTGATGCGATCACGATCGGAGTTTTGACAGGCCTTCCGTTTATTGATATGAATCTTGTAGCTGCCGTCATGAATTCTATACTTATTGGTTTTCACTCCTAATTACTATAATGGATTGAGACAGGGAAGACGGTAGCCTCCCTGCACCCTCTCAAGTGGAATGCATTTCCGAAACTCCTCGATAGGGATCCCGGCAGATGTCCCGAAAAACTCCAGAACCTTCGTCCAGGGCATAAGATATGCCTCATTTTTTGGACCCTGACCACGGAACTCGACCGCGAGATACCCGCAACGGCCGGTGTATTTGACAAACCCGGAGATGTTGTCGACCTGATGCACACCGTCCTTATCTTTGTGGAAGTTGCTGGTGAAGTACAGCCGTTTTCCGTTCAGGGATTTGCACTCGATCGCGAGATAATAGGCAGGATCCAGCGAATCGACGATGATATCCACATACTGGGTGTTAAAGTGAGACTGTTTGAGTCGGTAGGCAAACCCCTTCTTTTTATTTTCGGTAAAGAATCGGTTCATGCAGAGAACCATCTCCCGCTCAAAGTCGTTGCTCATCTGTTTTATGATTTTGTACTCAACAGTGATGAATCTGGCGACCGGATAAACGTCACAATTAATGTATGTCAGAGCAAATGTACAATCACATATCTCAAAGGAACATATTATGGGAAAGTACACGATTGTTCAGGCACAAGCCTTATCAGAAGCCGTATTCGAGATGTGGATCCATGCACCTCAGGTCGCACGCCATGCAAAGGCCGGCCAGTTTTGTATTATCCACGCCGATGGAGCTGGGGAACGGGTTCCTTTGACGATTTCCGGAACGAACGGAGACGATATCAGGATCGCTTTCATGGCAGTAGGAACGACAACGAAACTACTTGCAACCCTGAAAACGGGCGATGAACTGCGTGACGTTGCAGGCCCTCTCGGAATGCCGAGCGATATCGCCCGCGGCAGCGAGACCGTGGTCATCGTCGGCGGAGGAGTCGGCGTGGCCTGTACGCCGATCCTTGCAGAGGCAGCAAAGGACGCCGGAAACTATGTCATCGGCATCATCGGTGCGAGAAACCGGGATCTGCTGATCTTCGAAGACGACATGCGGGCGATATGCGACGAACTCTATGTAACGACCGATGACGGTTCCTACGGGATCAAAGGATTCGCAAGCGGCCCTCTGAAAGAGTTATGCGAGTCGGGACGAACGATCGACAAGGTCTGGATCATCGGACCGGGCATGATGATGAAAGTCACGAGCGAAGTGACCCGTCCGTTCGGTATCAAGACCTACGTCTCCTTAAACCCGGTGATGGTGGACGGTACCGGAATGTGCGGGAGCTGCAGAGTCACCGTCGGCGGCGAGATGAAGTTCGCCTGTGTCGACGGACCCGAGTTCGATGCGCATGAAGTCGACTGGAACGATCTGATGACCAGGCAGAGAATGTATCTCGCAGAGGAGAAGCAGTCGATGGAATTCCGTGCCGAACAACACGTCTGCCGCTGCAGGAAGGTGGAGTAAATGGATCGCGATGCAAATATCAGAGTAGCCGACTTCGAAGAAGTGGATCTCGGACTTTCCAGAGAAGAGGTCGTTGCCGAGGCAAAACGGTGTATCCAGTGTAAAAAACCGAAATGCATCAGTGGATGCCCGGTGGGGATCGACATCCCGGCATTTATCCAGGCGATCGCCGACGAGAAGTTCCAGGATGCGGCGGATATTATCAAGAAGGACAACATGCTGCCGGCTGTCTGCGGACGTGTCTGCCCGCAGGAATCCCAGTGTCAGGGAGTGTGTATCCTCGGTAAGAAGGACACGCCAATCGCTATCGGCCAGCTTGAGCGGTTCGTTGCCGACGTTGAGCGAAAGAAAGGGGCGAAGTGCCCGAAATGTGCTCCGGCGACCGGCAAAAGAGTGGCGGTCGTCGGCTCGGGTCCTGCAGGTCTTGCCTGTGCTGCCGAACTCGCACGACGCGGTCATTCTGTAACGATCTTTGAGTCCCTGCATGAGGCAGGAGGCGTTCTGATGTATGGCATCCCGGCGTTCCGTATGCCAAAGGATATCGTGCAGTATGAGATCGATCAGGTGAAAAAACTCGGTGTCGAGATCAAAACAAACCATATCGTGGGCCGTTCGGTCTCGGTCGAGGAGCTTCTCACCTATAGTGCCGTGTTCCTTGGAACGGGCGCGGGCCTCCCGTACTTCATGTGCATTCCGGGAGAAAATCTGCCGGGCGTGTACTCGGCAAACGAGTTCCTGACCCGCGTGAATCTGATGGGGGCAAACAAGTTCCCTGAAAACGATACGCCGGTAAAGGTCGGCAAAAAGGTCGTGGTCATCGGCGGCGGGAACGTCGCGATGGATGCGGCACGTGTCGCCCGGCGTATGGGCGCTGACGTAACGCTCATGTACAGGAGAGGCGAAGCAGATATGCCGGCAAGACTCGATGAAGTTCGTCATGCGAAGGAGGAAGGTGTCTCCTTCATGACAGCGACGAATCCGATCGCTATCCTTGGCGAGAACAACGCCGTTTCCGGGGTCGAGGCCATCAAGATGGAACTCGGCACGACCGGAGACGACGGCCGCTGTTCTTTCTACCCGATAGAAGGAAGCGGGTTTGTGATCGAGGCGGATGTCGTGGTCGAGGCGATCGGTCAGGGACCAAACCCGCTTCTTCTCCGCATGCTGCCCGAACTTACCCGAAACAGAAACGGCAGTGTTGCCGTGAACTGTCTGGGCGAGACGAGCATCCCCAAAGTCTATGCCGGCGGAGATGTCGCAACCGGAGCCGCGACCGTGATTCTCGCGATGGGGACCGCAAAAGAAGCGGCTATTGCCATCGATAAAAAGCTGAGAAAATAGATTCTCAGACTTTGTTCTTTTTTACGTTTGATCGGAGCAAACCGACGCAGAGCCTCATTTTCATTCGGGCTGACTGACCCAAACACAAGACTGAATATTCAGTGACCCAAACGAAAGATAATGCATCTCCCAACAACCCAGTCTTCCTCAGAAAAACCCAATAAAGATCCTCTGCAGATCGACATCGTGCTGGTGGAACCGCTGTACGAAGGAAACATTGGATTCACCGCCCGCGTGATGAAAAACTTCGGCTTTCATAATCTCGTTCTCATCAACCCGCCCAAACTCAGCATGGAGGCCGAAGCCCGTGCAGTTCATGCAAAAGATGTTTTGGAAAATGCTGAACGGATCACTCTCGACGAGGTCTTTGCGAGGAGCAATATCTGTATTGCGACAACCGGCGGTCTCGCAAAATCCGTCACCTGTCCCATGCGGATGCCGTATTACTCGGTCGCCGAACTCCGCGAGATGATCAAAGACGTTGACGGCAGGATCTCTATCCTCTTCGGCAGAGAAAACTGGGGACTCAACAACGAAGAGATCGCACGGTGCGATATCGTCTGCACGATACCGACAGACGAAGAATACCCGATCCTTAACATCTCCCACGCAGTAGGCATCGTTTGTTATGAACTCGCCCATCTCCAGCGTGGCAAGTATCAGCTCGCAAGCAAAATCGAGATGGAATCACTTTACGCCCACCTTGGACGATTCCTGGAAGGGATCCGGCACCCGGTCGAGAAACGCGAGACGACCCTTCTCCTTGCGCGAAGGGTCCTTGGACGAACCAAACTCACCGTTCGTGAAGCAAGCACGCTTCACGGGATCCTGCGCAGGACCGAGTGGCATCTCAAACATCCGGGTCAGGCATATGACGCGGAAGAGAGAGAGTACTGGGACGGCAAAGAATAAGCAAAAAATGGGGTTCTGGGCAAGCTCTCAGAACTCCAAATCGAATCCTTTTAATGTTTATACGTCCTTGTAATTAGTGCAAGCATCGATAGTGTAGTGGTTATCACTAGGCGTTGCCAACGCCTAAACTCGGGTTCGAGTCCCGGTCGATGCATTCTGTTTTTTGGTGATTTAAAATGATTTTTCTGTCAGGACCGATATGTCGATAGTTCTTCTCGGGATCGGCAATCCGCTTCACGCAGATGACGGGGCGGGACCCCGGCTTGCGGATATGCTTGAGGGCGTTTCCGGCGTGACCGCATTCAACTGCGGGACTGCTCCGGAGAACTTCACCGGACTTGTGCGCAAACTCAATCCCGAGCTGCTGATCATCGCAGACGCCGCAGAGATGGGACTTCCGGCAGGATCGGTCCGGATCATCCCGCCGGAAAATATCCATGACACTTCTGTCGGGACGCATACGCTTCCTCTGTATCATCTGGTCGATTTTTTAGCCGAACCCTCACGGAAAATCGTGATTATCGGCATCCAGCCGGCAAGTCTTGGATGGGCAGATCACGTGAGTGACCCGGTTGCGTCGGCATTAAACGAAATTAAGATGATGATTGCCGAAAACAACCTGCTGAAAATCCCTGTTTTGTGATTTCGCGTAAAGATAAAGTTAATCACTGTCGAAAAACAGAAAGTAATACAATCATGTCCGACATTACGGTCCCCCTCGACGTCCCCCTTGCCATGCGGGACATATATCTTTCCAATTATGATCTGATCACTGCCGGATCCGGTCGCCTGATGCTCTTTGCCGGAGATCAGAAAATAGAACACTTGAACGACGATTTCTACGGTGCAGGGATCTCCGAAGATGATGCTGATCCTGAACATCTCTTCCGCATCGCATCCAAAGCAAAGATCGGCGTTCTCGCGGCTCAACTGGGACTCATCGTGCGGTATGCCGGAGACTACCCTTCCGTTCCCTATCTCGTGAAGATGAACTCCAAGTCGCATCTGGTAAACGTTTCCCAGAAAGACCCGGTCTCCCCGCAGCTGTGGAGTGTTGAGCAGATCGCTGATATCGCTGAAGAGTCCGGAATAAAGATCGCCGGTGTGGGCTATACGATCTACCTCGGCAGCGAAAACGAAGCCGATATGCTCGCTGAAGCCGCCCAGATCATCAACGAAGCACACTTCTACGGCATGGTCTGTGTGCTCTGGATCTATCCGAGAGGAAAAGCCGTTGGTGACGAGAAGGATCCCCACCTCATCGCCGGAGCGGCAGGTGTCGCCGCATGTCTCGGCAGCGACTTCGTCAAGGTCAACGCACCCAAAAAAGATGGAAAGTCCTCGCCCGAACTCCTCAGGGAAGCGGTTCGTGCCGCCGGCCGCACGAAACTTGTTTGTGCAGGGGGCTCGGTCACCACGGAAGAGAAGTTCCTCAGCGAACTCTATGACCAGATCCATGTCGGCGGAGCATCCGGAAACGCAACCGGCAGAAACATCCACCAGAAATCTCTGGATGATGCAGTCAAATTCTGCAATGCGATCTATGCGATCACTGTGGAAAATAAAAGCGTGAGCGACGCAATCGCTCTTCTCAAATAATACCCTCTTTTCTTTACATTTTTTTGGAATGCACAGCGCAGCACGGACCCCGGGCTGATGTATACCCAGTTCCCTTAATTACCAAAAAAGTACAATAATACATCATTATGAATGATGCGGAGGTTATGATGAACCCGAATGATTTGGTACAGTTTCTGAAAAAAAGTCCGGAGTATTTCACAAAAGACGACATCCTCCGTTTCTGTGAAGAAAACCATGTTGAAATGGTCAACTTCCGCTACGCTGCAGGCGACGGGAAACTCAAGACCCTGAATTTCGCCGTCTCGTCAAAGGAGTATCTCGACACCATCCTCTCCGATGGTGAGCGTGTTGACGGCAGCAAACTCTTTTCCTTCATTGAAGCACCAAGTTCCGATCTCTTTGTCGTTCCAAGGTACGGCACAGCTTTCATGGATCCTTTCGCAGGGGTCCCGACGTTAAACATCCTTTGTTCCTACTACGACAGTACCGGACATCCGCTTGCCTCTTCTCCAGAACATATTCTTCGTCAGGCAGAATCATCATTCAAGAAACACACCGGTATGGAATTCAAATGTCTGGGTGAACTTGAATACTATGTCATCTCCAAAGAGGATACATTCTACCACGGAAGCAACAGGACGGGATATCAGGAATCAGCCCCATTCTGCAAGTTTTGTGAGATGCGGACCAAAGCCTTGCTCATGATCACCCGGGCAGGCTGTAAGATCAAATACGGACACTCCGAAGTCGGCTCCTTCACCAAAGACGGCTACTATTATGAGCAGCATGAGATCGAGTTTCTGCCGACCAGTCCGGTCTTCGCCGTCGAACAGATCCTCATTGCAAAATGGATCCTTCGTGTGCTCAGTGTCCAGTACGGTGTTGAAGTCTCCTTCGCTCCGAAAATCGCCATCAACAAAGCAGGTTCAGGTCTCCATATCCACATCCTCGCAGAGAAAAACGGTACAAACGTGCTGATCAAAGAGGGCGTGCTTTCCGACACGGCAAAGAGGATGATTGTCGGCATTCTGGATGTCAGCGACGCAGTGACCGCATTCGGGAACACTATTCCCGTCTCATATCTGAGACTCGTTCCCAATCAAAGAGCACCAACCTATATCTTCTGGGGAAACCACAACCGCTCGGCTGTGATCCGCGTACCGCTCGGCTGGATCGACTCGGCCGATATGGCTGCAGAAGCAAACTTTGGTCTCAAGAGAAAAACCGACAAAGATGCCAAGCAGACCTTCGAATACCGTGTTGCAGACGGTTCGGCCAATATCTACGAAACGGTCGCCTGTCTGATCTGCGGAGCGATCCACGGTCTTGGTATGAACGGCGCTCTCACCAAAGCAGATGAACTCTACACGTCCAGAAACATTTTCGACGAGGAGTGCACGTCGTTCCTTAAAACGCTTCGGCAACTGCCGACCTGTTGTGCTGAATCAGCTGATGCCCTCATAGCAAAACGAAAAATGTTTGAAAGAGATGATATCTTCCCGCCGGGAGTCATCGATGCACAGGCAGAAAAGCTGAGAGCATATAATGACGAGACGCTTTCCGAAAGGATCATCCGCGACGAGACCCTGTTCATCGAATGCGTAGAGCACTACGTACACATAAACTGATTTGATAGTATGGGACTTTTAGGCAACATTGAACGTGCACTTGGCGTCTGGTATCCGGACAAGGACACTGAGCCCGATGACGGAAATCCGCTGGTAGCTCTGGCGTTCCGTGATTATGTGATCAACAGGCTTGGAAGCAACTGGTCGGCGACCGGCCGCGAGGAGAGGGAGTTGGGTGAGCCCGATCTTCTTGCCCTCAGGAACGCCGACGAGGTCCGTTTCGATCTGGTCACCTGCTACCGGAGCCGGATGTTTATCGGTGAAGACGGCGAGGCGTATCTGCCGTGGACGACACAGGAGATCTACGACAAATATCTTGCCTATGCAAAAGCTGAGGGAAATCCATTCTACGTCGTCTTCGGTCTGCACGGATTTGCCGATGTGCCGAAGTTCGTATTCGTCGTACCGCTTGAGGACGCAGTCATTGATCTGAAAAAAAGTGTTCTCCAGCAGTATGAGATCCAGCCCGGTCAAAAGCTGCTGTAACTTCTCCAATCCCGCGCGGTCATCTGCGGTTCCGCGTGAAAACTTCTAAACCTCACAGATAAATCAACGACAAACCCTCTTTTTTCACTCTTCAGCCATTAATCACTCAGTGGCTTTCCAAAATTAAACCGATCGTGTTATATGTCAACACGTAGCATACTATTGATATGATATTAGGATTACCCGATATTACAGTTTTTGCTGTAGGCGGAGCCATCATTTTATGTATCATCCTCCTACTGATTTGGGGCATTACATTCCCTAAGGAGAATGAAGACTGAGATGGCACTTGCTGAAGGAAGCACAATTATTACGATAGCTCTCATCGCTGTTTACTTTGTAGTTTTACTAGGTATCGGCGTATGGGCCTCAAAGAAGATCAAAAATACCGAAGACTATATGCTCGCGGGCAGAAGTCTCGGGTTCTGGCTGTTTACCCTCCTGATCGTCTGTTCGATCTGCAGCGGTATGACCCTTGTTGGAACCAGCGGATTTGGTTTTGCATCAGGCTGGCCGGGCATCTGGGAACAGATTTTCGTTCCGCTGTCGGCAGCATTTTGTATCATATTCTTTGGATCGAAACTCAATAAGATCGGTAAAAAACACGGTTGCATGACCGTTGTGGATTACTTTTCACTCAGATATGAAAATACGAGGGAGCTTCGTGCCCTCTCTGCTCTTGCAAGTATTGCTGTTTCACTGGTATATCTCGTCGGGCAGTATACTGCCATCAGTATCGTTCTGATCTGGGCGTTTGGTATTGAACACTGGCAGGCTCTGCTGATTGCAGGAGTCATTATCACCGCATATACTGTGATCGGCGGTCTGTATGCAGTCTCATGGACAGGACTCGTTCAGGGTCTGATCCTTATCTTTGGTGTGATCCTCGTAGCTCCGTTCATCCTGACCTATGCAGGCGGTCTCGAGCATATCAATACCGTTCTTGCAACGATTGATCCGAACCTGGTAATGCCCTGGTTCCCGTCGGGAAGTACCGCGGCATATGCCTACTGTACACCTGAATATCTATTCTCATTTGGCGTACTGCTGATCGTGGGTCTCGCCTGTGCACCGCATGTTCTCTCGAACGTATTTGCTGCAAAAAAGACATCGTACTTCAAGTGGGCGCCGATGGTGGCATTTCTGATCTACCTCGTGATCATGCTTCTCATTAAGATCTGCGGTATGGCTGTCAGATCCATGCAGGCCGACGGACTCCTCTCGGGCATTGTGCCGGAGGGAGGACGGGTCGCAGACTTTGCACTTATGTACGGTATCCAGGCGTCAAGTCCAAGCATCCTGATCACCGGGCTTTTTGCGGTGATCGTGCTCTCGGCAGTCATGTCAACGACCGATCGGCTGATGCTGACGGTCGGAACGACCTTCTCCTGGGATATCTTCAAGACCATGCTCAGACCGAAAGCAAACGAGCGTCAGGTGGTACTCGTGAGTCAGATCTGCGTTCTTCTCGCAGCCGTCATCTCGCTGATCCTTGCAATCAACCCGCCGGAGATGCTCGCATTCCTGATCTGGCTCGGTATCGGTCTGATGCTCAGTGCATTCGCCGTGCCGATGATCGCAGGCCTCTACTGGAGACGGGCGACCGCACAAGGCGCTATCGCCAGTATGCTGATCGGTCTGATCACCTGTCTCGCGTTCGGCGCTTACTACAACTTCGTAGAGAAACTGCCAATGCACTTCTCGATCTACTCACTGGCCTGTTCGATCGCCGCGATGATCATATTCAGTCTGCTGACGAAGAAGAACTCCGAGAAGGCACTTGACATGACCTACACAGGCATGTACCTTCATCCAAAGGATGGACCAACCTCTCTGACTGAAGAGTCAAAAGAGTAACTTCTTTTTTTCACGCGATTTTCGCCAATCGTTTATTCCAATTCTTTTTCTGATCGCGGGGTGCGGGGACGCGACTGCGGGTTGGACGCTGAAAGCGGACGACCTCAGCGAAGCAAATCTCTGATTTGCGATCCGGCGCGGAGCGGCCCGCGGTGGGGGATCCTGACATTGTGGACCCATAAGATAAAACCAACCGCGAATCGGCGCGAATCCCGCCCTTCGGGCTCCCAGAATCGGATTTGCTTATCCTCACTCTCGCAAGCCTGCTCTGCAGTCTTGCTCCTCCCTCATCGGGAGCGTTCGGGCAAATCCTGTCGCCGCCCCAGCGGCTCCTCTGGGAGAAAACATAGACCATCTCATTAAAAAAAGTTGAGGACAAAATAGTCCTGTGAATATCATCCGACATTAGGGAACTTGCATATTTTCTTCATAGATAGGTCGGAGAAAATCATAACCCGCTTGTAAATAACTATTGCATATCATATCTGCATTTCTGCGTTCATTTAATTGATAAAGTATCTTCACAAATTGAACAATTTTGTCTTCAGGGTGCCTAGAGTATTGTCCTGATTCAATCATAATTAGAAACAGTTCCACACAACGTTTTGGTTGTGATGGGGCGTGTTTGATTAAATTGTCGATGAATTTTGTTTCAAAGGGTTTCATGTACTTTACTGATAGTTTTAGCCACTCACATATTTCATCGGTTAATTCATCGACTAAAGATATCCAGCAATTTAGTTCAGCTAATATTTTGATGTTGTCACTATTTTCCGGATCCTCTTCGATTTTAGAAATAATGATGTTCCAGAGCGATATAACCATTGGACGCTTCTCTGGAGGGAGTTTATTACCATAAAATCTAAATGAACGTATTAATTGTATAATCTGTTCAGAATCCCATCGGTCAAAAACTTGGTTGATCAAACTTTCTTTCTCACTTAATAGCTCAAATCCTTCTAGATATCCCTGACAAATATGATTTACTAAATGGCGATTGATACGTAGCTCTTTAAATTCCGTTTGAATTGCTTTTGAGTAATGCCCATTCTCTTTAAGCAATATATAGATATTTTTGGAAATATTTGAATTGAATAAATACGCTGTAAATGCAGCATTCCAATGTTCGTCATTTTCTTGGGGGAATATCTTATTGATATTTTCTCTTACCCAGGAATTATCGAGATAACAGAGGTTTGAAAGATATTGACCTAGAGTCACAGAAAATTCCACCGTCTGTTCAAATGTAATATCAAGTCTTCGTTCAAACTCAGCTTTAATTGTTTCCGGCCATCGTATTTCATCGGTTTTACGATAATGGCGGCCAAAACAAAGAGAATAACATACCATCGATGAATAAATATGCCCTTTAGCTGAATTTAAGACGGAAGCCACAAGGTCGCCCATTGGATAGAGATCGGACTCAACGTTATTAGAGAGAGTTAAGAGAATCTTCTCAACTTCCGGTAACAACTCCATCTCTATTAAGTGAGCATCATTTCTGGTTCCTTCTTCAAATAATCTTGTAATTCCGGAGATTATCTCTTTTCTGTAGTTAATTTCTCCATCTTGATATGCTTCTGTCCAAAATTCATCAGAATCAATGATGGAATTGATGTATTGAATGACAGGATTCCAGTTGAATTGTTTATCTGCTTTCCAGGCTTCAGATAAGCCATATATCAATTCAGATTGATATAGCCGTTTTAATGTTAGAAATGGATCAAGATATTCAACAAATTTTACGGGATTATCAATAATGCTTAATCGAAGGACATTACCAAGAGAGTGAGCTGATACAAATATCTCTCCAAAGTCTTCTCTCTTAAAATTGTTGAGATATTCGGCAATGTCATAATTAGATTTGCTAAGAAGTTCCTCTTTTGATAGAGGAGATTGGGCAGCATCCAT
The DNA here is from genome assembly GCF_030655665.1 of Methanocorpusculum sp. NCBI lineage: Archaea > Methanobacteriati > Methanobacteriota > Methanomicrobia > Methanomicrobiales > Methanocorpusculaceae > Methanocorpusculum > Methanocorpusculum sp. The sequence continues at coordinate 54,001 of NZ_JAUSPQ010000004.1, forward strand.
ATAATCTCTTGCACTTCGGTTTGGAGGTTGGTTTGGAGGTGATAGTTTTACAGGATTTATCTGATTATATTTATCGAAAAGGGATTTAACTATTGGATTGTTTGCTTCCAATAACGCAGATAACCATTCTTTTTTCCACTCTGCAAGATATAGTTTCTGAATTTCTAAATCATGAGATAATTTATCTTCATGATAGTCTTTAGTCTCGATCCAGTCAATAATCTGTGTAATTTCTGATTCCGAAAACTCTTTGCAGTGATTGGTAAACAAGTCATATACTTCAGTTTTAAGATGATATTCCTGAAGTGGATTTTCTTTGTAATTCCAAAATATCTCATTTAATTCCGGATAATGCTCATCTATCAAACAAATTGCGATTCTCTTGAAAATTGGGTGATCTTTCTCTAACAATGACTTCGTAAGATCTTGGATTTCCTCAATATTCATCATATTGAGCGCAATCCAAACGAAATGAACTATTTGATAATCATACCTGTCTGAATATTCATCATCTTCTTTAATCGAGGGGATCCAGACAGGATTGAACTGAGTTGAATCTTCTCTCACAATTATCTCGATTTTTTCTAATGCGATTTTTATACTGTCCATCGCACATAATGTTATAATTCTCTCAGAGAATGTCTCTAATATTAAATTGAGATAATATTCTTCAAGATTAGGGCTATATAGAATAGAGATATATTCTTCAAATGCCGGAATTTCATTTTTCTTGAAATCTAATACGATATCAAGAACTTCAAGAAGTAATTCTTTATTACCGTTTTCAAGAAGTCGCGGAATGATAGTTTCAGCAATATCATGTGCAAAATAGAGGGTATCAGTATAATCATGCATACATTTTTTAATATAATCAAAGTGGAACTGACTGATTTCATTTAAAGGAAGGAGAAAGAGTATGCGTATGATGTGCTGGTCTGTTAAATAATTTAGGATACGCTCATTTTTTGCATCTTTATATTCTATAATCGATTTGATAATTGTAAGGATTTCATGTGTTATCTCTGAATTGGGATTGGTTTGATTAAGTTTGGCAATATTTTCTAAAACCCCCATAACAATCCAATATGACACGGATCCATTGACCGGTGCGGGATTATTTTTTGGATTGAAATATCCTCTTTCTTAAGAGGAATTAACCAGGGAAGAGAATTTTGTGATTGTGATAATTGTTTAAAGAACTCTAATTTGCAGGATCGATCATTATTGATTTCTTGGAATATCTTCCCTTCTTTCAATGGATCATAATTATTAGCTGCATCCCTAAATTCATTAAATAATGCATAAAATGCACGAGATTCAAGAATTATATTTCGATTCCATGTTTTTATCACATTGAATAACTGATTATAATCTCTATTACTATCCAGATAAGGAATTACATCAATACCAAGTTCAGAATAATAATATGTATCAAATTGTAATCTTGTGTCTTCATTTTCGCGATAAGGCAGTAAGATAAAATGTTTTTTTCTTCCGGGAAGAGAATCTTGCGATTTAGTAAATAAGAAATCTAATACTTCAAATTCACTTAAACCATATCCGATAAATAATATTACTTTTTCATCAAAAATTTTCCTTAAAAAAGCCATAAATTTAGGATCACTATATCTATCAAAGTAATTCTTAACGGTAAGAACAACTGAATCCCTATCTAATATCGAACCATGGATATGGTATAATTTTGATTTATCAATGTTATCCTCAGTAATCTCTTCTTTTCGACAAATAATGTGAGATGAATCAAAACGATCGTCAAAGTGCGTGTCAATATTTGTTGTAATAAATAATCCCCGCAGTCCATACAATTCGGTGTAGATATTTTGTTTATCTAACAAATCTAAATCAACTTTCAGAGAATCATTGACCGTCTCATAAAAGATGTTGCTTGAATTATTTTTATCAAGTATACATTGACAAATTGTGATTACTTTTTTTGGATCTTTTTCTATTATATCTTCAAGGGTCTTTCGCTCAATTATATTTCTGGATGTACTTGGCGAGTCGTCCTTTTTTTCTTCTGGAAAACACTTGTCGATGAGAGTCTCGGCAAGTTTTTTCCCAACTGCTGCATCCTATTGACATCGAAGTTCCAGCACCAAAAAAAATAGCTAACTCGTCATCGTTCACTGCATCGATTATTTCTTGTGGTATTTGAGGAATATCTAGAATAGTTCTTTGAGACATTTTTGCGGTTAAGGATGTGAATTATAAGTTTTCGAATATAATAAAAGGTTTGTGAAAGAAATTGCGGTAAATTGTCCATAATTTAGAATCACCTTCACTAGTTATTTCTCATAACATCCCCAGGAAATTTCTTGAGAAAAATGATCTATAACATATTTCTCTCTAATAAAACACCCAATTGGGTTTTGATAATCAAAAAAAGGGATGGGATATTTTTGGGAGCCGCCGGAGCGGCGACAGGATTTGCCCGAACGTTCCCGATGAGGGAGGAGCAAGACAGCGTAGCTGGCTTGCGAAAGTGAGGATAAGCAAATCCGATTCTCTTCGCCCGAAGGGCGGGATTCGCGCCGATTCGCAGTTGGTTCTTCCTCATGGATCTACACAATCTCTTACACGAGATCAAAGCACACGTCCGCAAAAAAGGGATTACCTATTCTTAAATGTGCAAATACGATATTTCCACCGCGTCGGTCGCAAGGCAAAGCCTTGCTCGGCTGAGGTCGGCCGCTTTCAGCGTCCAACCCGCAAAAAAATGAGAGGCAGACCTGATTTCGCTTTTCAGCGTTCAGCGATCTGCGGTCCAGCTCAGGTGTCCGAGTGCACGGTAGGTGAACTCCAGCTCCTCGAAGACCAGGATATTGTTCTTCTTTAAGAGATCAACACCCGGTTTCAGGCAGTCTCCTCCAACAAAGGTTCCGACAAGCAGATTGTCCGTGCGTTTCGAGTTGTCGATCAGGATCTGGGCAACCCGGTCGGGTGCCAGAACTTTGTTCGGGAAGTTGACGAGGATCGCCATATCCCAGAGATCTGCATTCTTGCACAGAACATCGAAGACCCCTCTGAAGCGTGCCTCGGTGGCATCGCCTAAGAGATCGATCGGGTTGTTCTTGTTCCAGAACGGCGGGAGGAAGGTGTTCAGCTCATCGATGATGTGCTTTGGCAGATCAACGATCTCGATACCCCAGGTCTCGGCGTAATCATTGGAGAGAACGGCGAATCCACCTGCATTGGTGATCACGACAGCACGACGGCCGGTCAGCGGCTTCTTCAGATCGCCAAGGGCCTTTGCCACCTGGAATGCGCCCGGAAGCGTCTTGACCGGAACAACACCGCACTTTCTGAATGCCTCCATGTAGACTTCGAATGCACCGGAAAGGGAACCGGTATGGGAAGCGGCTGCCGCCTGACCTCTCTTCGAAGAACCTGCTTTGATGGCAACGATCGGCTTTGTCTGGGTGATCTGCTTTGTCTGGGTGATCTGCTTTGCCATCTCCATGAATGCCACACCGTTTTTGATCTCTTCAACGTAGAGGATGATCGATTTGGTGTGCGGGTCACGGGCTGCATAACTCATATAGTCGAGGAAGTCCAGATCGCACTGGTTTCCGACCGATACGACCTCGGAGTATCCCATCTCGGAGCCTTCCGAAAGGGAGATTCCGACAACTGCATTCACGATAGCTCCCGACTGGGAGATGAACGCGATGTCGCCCGGCAGAGGCGAGGTGGAAACATACGTCGTATCGAGTTTGTAGGGTGGAAGGATCAGACCAAGACAGTTCGGACCGACGATACGGATGCCGTAGTTCTTGGCGATCTCGACCATGCGGTTTTCAAGCGCACGCCCATCCTCGTCCATCTCCTTGAATCCTGCGGTGATAACGACCGCCATCTTCACGCCTTTCAATCCGCACTCGCTCATGATCGCCGGAACGAGCTGAGCAGGAACGGTGATTACGACCATATCCACGTGGCTGGGAATATCCGAGAGAGTCGGGTAGCATTTGACGCCCTGGATCTCGTCGCGTTTGTTGTTCACCGGGTAGACTTTGCCGGGGAACTGGAGAATATTGCGGAACACCGCGTATCCCATTTTGGTCGGGTCGTCAGATGCGCCGATGACCGCCACGCTTCTTGGCTTATAGTAGTCAAGCGGAACGATCTTTGCCGGATCATAATGTGCCGGCAGGTCGACCGGGTCGTCCTGAACGATGACGCGTGCATCGACTGCACAGCCGCCCTTCTCGTAGAGTCGGAGAGGGTTGATATCGAACTCGACGACGGTATCGTTCTTCTCAAAGAACGCACAGGCGTTCTTTAATGTCTGGAACAGGAACTCCTCATCCAGAGGGGCCTGACCGCGGTATCCTCTGATAAGCGTATATGCTTTGATCTGGTGGATCAGACTTCTGATATCTTCATCGTCGCAGGGTAAGAGCCGGATCCCGACATCTTTATAGAACTCGACTAAGGTGCCGCCGAGACCGAAGGTGAGGACACGCCCGAATGCCGGGTCGATCTTTCCGCCGATGATCAGCTCGAGACCAGGTTTTGCCATCTCTTCGACGATGACCCCTTTGATCTCTGCAGAGGCTTCATAGGCTTTAGCAGATGTTACGATTTTATTGAATGCTTCTTTTGCTTCAGCATCCGTTTTGATCCCGACAATCACTCCGCCCGCATCGCTTTTGTGGATGATCTGGGGGGAAACGATCTTCATTACTACGGGATAACCGATTTTTGTTGCGGCTTTTGCAGCATCGTCCGCTGTCTGGACGACCTCAAAGGCCGGAGCAGGTACATTAAACTGACGCAGAAGGTCATATCCATCCGCTTCAGAGAGCATTTTGGTAGCTTTGACTGACATGTGTCGGTACTCCAGTAGGTTTCTCGTTCGCAGGAGTCATTTCCCGCGAATTTGAATTATACATTATTTATCATGTAGATTTGATATATACTCTGTGGTTTGAGGTATTTGTTCTGGGATCGTCTGGAAGAGATTTCAACGTTTGTCGAAGTTGCGCGCACATTCTGACGACAGTATTTTTGAATAAAATAAAAACATCCGCGCCATCCAAATCCACCTGTGACCCGGTTCGCCGTTTCACTCGTTTTGCGGAACTCTGCAGGGAAATGAAAAAAGGTGGGAAATATGTTCCGAAATCAGTATTCCGCGGTTTCAGACTCTTCTTCCGGGAGTGCCTCCCCGGTCTTGACCTCAGGTTTCTCCTCGGGTGAGATGACGTTTTCCCGATCAAATTTGTTGCGGTAAACGGTAAGAGCGTTTACATACTCCTCGGATTCATGGAAGCCTTTGAGGAATTTATCTCTGGTTTGACAGATCGATTCGCCGGCTGGTGAATCAGGTGAATCGCCCAGGATGTTTTCCAACGCGGCCTGCTCGGCAAAGTAACTGCCCATAGACTTGCAGTAGTTGAGCAGAGCTTCGGCGCCCTGCTCCTCTTTCTTGAGCTGCTTTAACGTCTTCTTTGCTGTTTTTGTTTTCTTCACGAGTTGCTTAGAAACTTCCTTACTCGCCTTTTTGTTGTTTTTTGATTTATTCGATGCCATGTTGATAACAACTCCTTTAACCATGAAATAGGAGTTCCTCTATTAATATGGTTTGGGTGGGGGACAGTTTTGTCCGGGGTTTTACTTTAAAATATCCTGAAATCATCCCGAAAACACCCCTTATTCCCAGTATGGATCCGATTCAGCGAAGAACTCCTCCTCCGAAACGACAGACTGAGGATACTTTTCTCTCCGGAATCCAATCAGTATTCAGGATCATGTACGTGTCGCACGGGATCAAAGTCCAGGTAACACACGACCCAGCCGTACATATTCAGGTAATGTACTTTCGGCGATCCTGTCAATAAGAAACCACATGCTTTTATTTATATTAATTAAATGAATTTAACAATATGCAAAAATTAACCAAGTGCGCGTTTGACCCAAAAACCGAATAAATTTGCGTTTTCTTCGGTTGTTGGTCATGTTAAGCTTAGTTAGATAAGAGCCTAACTAACCCCAGATTTGGTTAACTTTAAAATATTAACTTACATTAAAAATAAAAACAAAGTAATTTACATATTGAGAACATAATCTATTAATACGCTCAGAATTGAACGTTCATTTGTAACTATTTGCACACGATGCATTGGTTATAAGGTCAAATTACTTCTTGCATACAATTAATTGACCAATCAGGATGAGGTATTGGCTCTGCAGCTATCGTGCCCGACACATGAGTCCTAGTTGTATTCACAGGACGAAGTAATGTTACATACTTAAAATATGTGTCGTGACCCGTGATGTTCGACAGATATCTGAAAAAAAATGCCAAATATGTTCCAATGACGCATAACTGGTAGGATCAAAGGTGGTGCTTTGTTTTCAACCATTCTGCAACGGCATTTGGAACAATCATCTCGATTTTATGGTTAATAATTGTAACTGCTTTTTCACAGTAATTTGACCCGCACACCAACATCCAATGTATCTCATCAAAGGAGTGAATCTTCGGGAGAATTGAAACTTGACTAAAATCAACATTAACTTAATTTCTGGCCGGACAATCCAGCAAGGAGTCTCGATGGAAGCCGGAAAAGAGAAAGAGAACTATATGACATCCTGCGGGTTAATTGAACTTGACCAGGCCGACATACATCAACTGGGTATTATGAAAAATACCAATGTCCGGGTTACCAGTAAATTTGGTAGTGTTATTGTTAAGGCCATTCTCGCAACACAGGGCCCTCACCCAGGTCTTGGCTGGATCCCGATGGGACCGTGGGCTAATATGCTCGTGGACAGTAATACCTACTCAACCGGGACGCCAACGTTCAAAGGTACAGCCGTAACCGTTGAACCCGCTGAGAATGAGCATGTTCTAAGTTCTATCGATCTTGTATTGAAATCCTGTAATGATGTGTAGAGGGAAAAATGAGTAAAAGATTAACTGATATTATCTGCCCATTCTGCGGTACTCTTTGTGATGATATTGAAATTGACGTCAGCGATGACGGCAAACAGATCCTTGAAGTGTACAATGCATGTGCCATCGGATCCGAGAAATTTCTTCATGTCCAGTCACCTGATCGGATCACTCGCCCGCGTATGAAGCAGGAAGACGGATCCTGGAATGAAATCACTTATGATGAAGCTGCAAAGTATACGGCAAAGGTGCTGTGCGACGCAAAAAAACCGTTGATGTACGGCTGGTCGTCCACATCCTGTGAAGCTCAGTCAATTGGGCACATGATTGGAGAACAGGTCGGCGGTGTCCTCGACAATACCGCGACCGTCTGCCATGGATCAACTCTCATCGCTATGCAGGATGTGGGTATCCCGTCATGTACACTTGGCGAAGTCAAAAACCGTGCTGACAGAATCATTTTCTGGGGATGTAATCCGGCACACGCACACCCGCGCCACATGTCCCGCTACTCGATCTATTCCCGCGGATACTTCACCGGAAAAGGTTCGAAGAGCAGAAAAATCATTGTGGTGGATCCTCGCCCGACCGACAGTGCATCTCTTGCAGATGAATATATTCAGGTCGAACAGGGACGCGACTACGAACTTCTCGATGCTTTCCGTGCTGCACTCAAGGGTTCCCCGCTGCCAAAAATGATTGCGGGAGTTCCAAGCGAAAAAATATATGAACTTGTCGAAATCCTGAAACAAGGAAGATTTGTAGTTATTTTCTTTGGTATGGGCGTCACCCATTCTCTGGGGAAAAACCATAATATCGACATGGCCATTGCCTTGACCTCAGATCTGAACAACTATACGAAAGCAAGCATCATCGCGATGCGTGGGCACTATAATGTCACTGGATCCGGTCAGGTCCTTGGATGGCAGTTTGGTTTCCCATTCTGTGTTGATCTTTCACGCGGCTTCGCCAGATATAATCCGGGAGAGACGAGTTCCAATGATCTTCTGATGCGTGGTGAAGTCGATGGATGTTTAGTTATCGGCAGTGATCCTGGATCACATTTCCCGATTGGATCAGTGAAAAAGATCAATGCCATCCCAACAGTATGTGTCGACCCCCACATGACGCCGACGGCAGCTATTTCCAAGTGTCACGTTCCGGTAGCATTAGTTGGGATCGAGGTTGGAGGTTCCTGTTATCGCATGGATAATGTGCCAATTGATTCCCGCAAAGTTGTCGATCCCCCGGAAGGGATGCTCACAGATGCTGAATTCCTCGATCTTGTTCTGAAAGAAGTAAACAAGATTAAAGGAGATGCCAAATGACCTCGATACATATAAAAAACGGATTCGTCGTTGACCCTGGACAGGGTATCCATGGAGATAAAAAGGATATTTTCATAGAGAACGGGAAAATCGTCAAAAGTCTTACGCATGCCGAAAAAACCATCGATGCATCCGGAATGGTGGTAATGGCCGGCGGGGTTGATATCCATTCCCATGTAGCAGGGGCCAAAGTTAATGTTGGCAGGAATTTCCGTCCCGAAGACAAAATGCAGTCGACCTATGAACCGTATCACGGCATTCGTCACATGGCAGGCGGCACATCTGTGCCGACAGTCTTCAAAACAGCCTATGCCTATGCTGATATGGGGTATACGACCGTAATTGAAGCGGCAATGCCGCCTCTCTATGCACGCCATACCCACGAAGAAATGCGTGACACCCCGATCCTTGACGAGGCCGCCCTGCCTATGTTTGGAAACAACTGGTTCATTCTCGATTATCTCAAACGCGGGGAAATTGAGAACGCTGCCGCCTACGCTGCATGGCTGCTCCGAGCAACGAAGGGTTACGGAATCAAATGTGTGAATCCCGGAGGTACAGAAGCATGGGCATGGGGATTAAACTGCCTCAGTATTGATGATCCGGTGCCGTATTTCGACATCACGCCAAAACAGATCGTCAGCGGCCTTATGGAAGTCAATGAGTCTCTGCATCTCCCTCATTCGCTGCATCTCCATTCCAATAATCTTGGTAACCCGGGCAATTATACGACTACCCTTGATACGCTGAAACTGAGTGAAGGCATCAAACCGAACAACAACTTCAACCGTGAACAGGTGCTGCATCACACGCATATCCAGTTCCATTCCTATGGCGGAACGACCTGGGCCGATTTCGAGTCGAAAGGCAAAGAAGTCATGGACTACATCAACAACAATCCGACCGTCACCTGTGATATCGGATTCGTTACGCTGGATGAGACGACAACTATGACTGGAGACGGTCCGTTCGAGTACCACCTGAACAAACTCAATCATCTGAAGTGGGCAAACACCGATGTCGAACTGGAATGTGGTTCCGGTATCGTGCCGTATGTGTACAGCAAAGATGTCTATGTCTGCGGTGTCCAGTGGTCCATCGGTCTTGAGATGGCTCTGCTCGCAAAAGATCATATGCGCTGCCATCTGACGACAGACCACCCGAATGCCGGACCATTCTGGAGATACCCGAGAGTCATGAAATGGCTCATGAGTGAGAAAGCGAGAAACGATGTTCTCGCATCGATGAAAAACGAAGACAAAGTCCGTGACCGATCAACGCTCGGTTCTATCGACCGTGAACTGACGCTCTATGAAATTGCTCAGATGACCAGAGCAGGACCTGCAAAAGCTCTGGGTCTTAGCTCATCTATCGGAAGTTTAACTCCCGGAATGCAGGCTGACGTCGCCGTGTATCCCTATAATCCCGAGACCGAATCCGATCCGGAAAAGATCGAATGGGCATTTTCTCATGCAAAATACCTGATAAAATCAGGTGAAATCATCCTCAACGACGGGGAGCTTGTAAGCAACGGCAATAAGAAAACCTACTGGGTCGATGTGACAACCAAACCCAACCGTCAGGTTGAGCGTGACATCGATAGGACATTTGTGAAGTATTATACCGTTACGAAGAACAACTACGAAGTCACTGAACATGAATTCATGAAAAACCCGTGTGCCGTGAAGATAGATGCGGTACAATAAGGAGATATACGTATGAATACAGTAACAATTACCATCAAAAAGCAGCCGGATCTCTATCTGGAAGCTGATTGTTTCACGCCGGATGCACTTGCCGGAAAAAAAGCGGATGAGATAAAAGAACTCCCTGTCTTCATCGGTAAAACGGTGGAGAAGATAGGAGACTATTTCACCGTTTCCGGGGAAGCAGGACCGACCGCGGCTGAAACGCATCTTATCTTCAACGGCGATCTCACGAAAGTGAAATACATCGGAGCGAAAATGTCAGCCGGTGAAGTCGTCGTGAACGGCGATGCAGATATGTACGTTGGTTCCTGGATGAGCGGCGGGACAATCATCGTGAATGGCAGTGTAGGTCACTTTGCTGCGACCGCGATGAGCGGCGGCAACCTGACTATCACCGGCAACGCCGGAAATTATCTTGGGGCATCCTATCGCGGCGACTGGCGAGGGATGAGCAAAGGAAAAATCACCGTGAAAGGTGATGTCGGCAGTGACTGTGCGACATTCATGACCGGCGGCGAGATCGAAATCGGCGGCAATGTCGATGTCCATGTTATGACCCACGCCGACGGAGGAAAGGTCATTATCCACGGCAATGCAAAAAGCAGATTAGGCGGACAGGCATCGAGAGGAGAACTCTATCTTTTCGGCACTGTTGATGTAATGATGCCGGGTTATGCTCAGGCCGGCGAAACTGAACTTACCGTCGGCGGGACAACTGCGGTATTTACGATCTATGAAGGAGATCACGGAGAACGTCATCCCACACGTAAAGGTCAGCCAATTTACGCGAAACTCTATTTGAAGAAGTGATGATGTCCAAATCATTTCTTTTTTTTGGAATAGGTATTAGGATCTCTGGTTTCCTATGAGCATACATTATGAACGCCGCGGTCCGGAGGTTCATACTCTGGGAGGGGTAATCACCCAGAAAAATGCTGATCTCTGTACAGTAAGGATACGGATCCCTGCAGGGGACATCACCTCGGAAAGGATGGCCGGTCTTGTTGATATCGCAAGCAAATTCGGCAATGGATCTCTCCATCTGACAAACCGTCAGTCAATAGAGATCCCCCATGTTGACCCGCATAACCTTGAAGCAATGGAGGTTTTGCTGGAAAAAAACGGGACACCAGTCGGAGCAGAATTTACCGAAGTGGTAAATGTGGTCGCCTGTCCAGGTACAGACCGATGCAAACTTGCAAATATCGACAGCAGTACTCTTGCCAAAGAAATCGACAAACGCTTTTTCCGGATGGAACTTCCGCTTCGCATACGTATTGCAGTATCATCCTGCCCGAACTCCTGTGTTTCCAGTTGGGTCAGTGATATTGGTATCATCGGCGTCCAGAAGCCGATAAGAAACCCTACCCTCTGCTCAGGATGCGGCACGTGTGTTGATTACTGTAAAGAAAAGGCACTCCTCGTTAAGCATGGTGCGGTCATTCTCAATGAGGGTCTGTGTACGACCTGCGGCAATTGTATCCATACCTGCCAGTTCAACGTGATAACCGGCAAACCATTGGGTTATCAGATAATGGTCGGCGGCAGTCACGGGCGCTTCCCGCATCTTGCACGCTATCTCACCACGGTCTCTACGCAGGAATCAGCGATGTTGGTCGTGGAAGGTATTCTTGATTGGGTCCGACGATTCGCCTGTGAAGGAAAACGGTTCCGCATACAGATCGAAGAGGAAGGATATGATACATTTAGACAGTATGTTCTGAAAAATGTCCCGGAAGATACGATCGAGACTATAGAAAACGTGTCCTATCTTAGTCAACTTAGTTCCACTGATACGAAGTATTCTCTCAATTTAAGACAATTGGAATAATTGAACATGTTGATATGCCGGCAGTTGCCGAAATTCTTACGAGAGAAAATACGATAGAGATATTACTTTTACCCAGGCTTCCCACTAGTTAGGTGTACTATGAAAGACGGAAATCTGCGCAGTAATATTCATCCGGGGGATGCGGTGGCGATAATTCTCAAAAAAGATCAGGGAACGGGGGCTTTGACGTTTGGGCGGGTCGCAGATATTCTGACAAACTCCCCAAATCATCCCCACGGGATCAAGGTCAGGCTCGCCGACGGGTCGGTCGGCCGCGTGCAGGAGATCTACTGACGCCGGAGAATAGCGATCATCTCACCTTTTTTTGCGCCAACGTCTCTGCCGACCGCGTCACATTTTACCATCAGCAGATAGGCGACCGGCGGCCGGATCGAATACTCGGTCAGGCTCTCGTAGTTTGCAAGACCCTTTGCAATGATCAGCGTTGCGTTATCGACCGCGTCACGGACTTCAGGCGGGAAGTATGGCGGATGTGCCCCAAGCTGCGCCCCGCCGCCCGAATGATACACAATATCCGCCGCATCTTCGAGACGGATCTCGGCCGCCTCTTGTACCGTCACATCATTGAGCATCGGTTTTTCCTTTACGACGATGGTCACGTGTGATCCGTTCTTCCGTAATTCTTCGCAGAACAATTTGTCAAAGATGATCTCGCCGCAGTTGTCGGTGAAGTAGACCACCCGGTCAGCCAGCTGGAAGAACTCTTCCGAGTCGTCAAGAGCCAGACTTCGGGCAAGCATCTTCTCGAAGAATGCGACCAGATCTGCCGAGACCTCGTGCCCGGTCACGCCGTAATCGATGGTGTTCCCGATGATCGCGGCGGTCATGTAGTCATGAAGGGTGTGGAGTTTCGGACGAACTGCCGAGGCCACACGGATCGCGGCGGCGTTGTCCTCTTTTTTCATAGCAGCATACGGATCGTCCGAGCCGATCGCGGCATAACAGGTTCGGTGAACTTCGCCGGCGGCGACCGCTGCACGCGGATCCTCCTCGAGGTACCGGTCATACACTTCCGTGCATTCGGCATTGACCCTGGCCAAAACCTCCTCGTCGTTTGTTACGATCTGTGATTGTGAACGGACTTTTGTCAGCAGACAAGTCCTGCATTCAGGTGCTAACTTCATAAAAATACTCCAAAACAGGTATGGGGCCGCCGCGATTTGAACGCGAGTCAGAAGACCCCCAGTCTCCTAGGATTCCAGGCTACCCTACGGCCCCTTGCTCCACTAATATTGGCTCTCATCTCTTTATTAAGTTGCGGTTTTGCCGGCTGGAAATCCCGGATTTTCTATTTGTCCCGTGCCGGATCTTTCACGACTGCCGAGAAGATCAGCGCCGCGGCTGCGATGAGGATCCCGACCGCATTCGTGATATGGAATCCGTACATGAACACTGAGTAATCCAGATCGGCAAATGAAACGACACTGCCCACAGCAGATGTCAGAGCGGTGAAAACCGCGGCATACAGCGCGATCCCAACCACACAGCCGAAGTACATCGTTGTGATCATCAGTGAGGAACCGGTCCCCTCCTCACCTTTCGGCATATGCTCGACGATCCGGCTGGACCCCGCCCCCCCGCCGATACCCCAGACCATTCCCATCAGAACCAAACTGCCGACCAAGGGGATCAGACCCCATTCAGGAACGATGAACGCATAGATCAGGTTCGTCACTGAGAGGACACCGAACGCGGCGATAACAAACCCGCGCCTTCCAGTCATATCCGACCAGTGACCAAGGGGGATACTCAGGAGAGCAGTGACCGCCGCGGGGATGAAGAGAAGGAGACCGCTCGCTGCCGGATCGAAGTTCATCCCGGCCGATAAATAAAACGGCAGAAGATAGAAAAAGCCGGTACTGGTGATCTGGGCGATCAGAAACGCGGTCACCACGAATGTCAGCGGCCGCTTTTTGAAGACACGGATGTTGAGGATCGGATGACTGCTTCTCAGTTCGGCTGCACAGAAGAGGACGAGCGAGACAAGAGAGACGCAGAGTGCGCCGATGATCAGCGGATCAGAAAGACCCAGATGCGGCAGGCGTTCCAGGGCAAACACGCATGAGACCATCAGACAGAACAGAGCGACCGCGCCGGTGAAATCGAAGGGGGAACGCTCCGGGACCGAAGCACGCGGGATTATTTTGAGGGCAAACAGGACGGCAAAGATCCCTATCGGGATGTTGATGAAGAAGATCCAGTGCCAGGAGAGGAAATGAGTGATGACCCCGCCGATCGCGGGACCGATCGCAAACCCGATGGAGCTTGCCGCGGTGAGAACACCCATCGAGACCCCGAGCATCTTTGCCGGGAGATATTTGACGCAGATCATCGGCGTGGAGGCTGCGATCATCGAGGCCCCTGCTCCCTGGAAGACCCGTGAGATGATGAGGAGCGTGAGGTCGGGGGACAACCCGCAGACGACCGAGCCAAGGGTGAACAGAATGAAACCCAGGATGAAGAGGATCTTTACGTACCCGCGGTCGGCGAGTTTTCCAAAGATGAGAATGAGACCGGCGAGCGTCAGGAGATAGGCGACGCTGACCCAGGAGATCGTGCCCGTGTCGGCTCCGAACTCCGCGGCGATCACCGGGAGGGCGATGTTGACGACCGATCCGTCGAGTGCGTCCATGAAGACCGCAATGCCCACGGCTACAAGGAGCAGTTTCTGACGGAACGGGTCTAAAATGATCGCGGTCATGGAAGATGGTTATAGTTTGGTTTCTGGAGATATAAACTCGTCCAGAGGCGGGTTGGATGCTGAAAGCGGACGACCTCAGCGGAGGCTGGCTGTCCCGTAGGGGCGGCCTCAGTTGAGCAAGTTTTCGAAGGAAACTTGCGAGTCAAATCTTTGATTTGCGACTGCGGGCTTTGATCCTGCGCATAATTCCGGTTTTTGTTTTGATTTGCCGTAATTTTTCCGGGGGGTTGGAAGTGTCCAAAACTCCTTCGGCTCCCGGATATACGTGCCGAAAAAGAGAGTGATTTGTATGCAAAATGAATCAGTTCGGTTATGCGATATTCCGAATGGAAGATCCGCATCGATCCTTGGATTTATCGATGGAACAAACTTCGGCTTTCAGAGCAGATTACTCGAACTCGGACTCACCCGAGGCAGCCTCGTTCGTGTCACTGGTTTTGCTCCGCTCGGCGACCCGATGATGGTATCAGTCAAGGGATGCCAGCTTGCCATACGAAAAGAAGATGCAGCCTATATCCAAGTGGTCACCGCATGAAAAAGATCATCGTTGCATTAGCCGGAAACCCGAACTGCGGGAAGACGACTCTCTTTAATAATCTCACCGGGATGCATCACCATGTAGGAAATTGGCCGGGTAAGACCGTCACGGTCGAAAGAAAAGAAGGGAAAATCGTCTATGACGGCACAACGCTCGAGATCATCGACCTGCCGGGGACCTACAGTCTGAGTGGGAGATCTCTCGAAGAAGAGATCGCCGTCAGTTATCTTCTGAACGAAAAACCCGATGTTGTCGTCAATATCGTGGATGCCGCACATCTTGAGAGAAATCTGTATGTCACCCTTCAGCTGATCGAACTCGGCGTGCCGCTCGTCCTTGTGCTGAATATGAACCGGTATGCGGATGCAGAGGGAATTGTCATCAACACCAAAGTCCTCAGCGAGATGCTCGGCATCCCGGTCGTACAGATCGAAGCGATCGATGAGACAGGAAAGGACGATCTGATCAAAGCGATACTTGCACGGCCTACCCCTCCGGAGAAAAGTATCCGGTATGATCGCGAACTTGAGGAACATATTCGTGAAGTGACCGCGATCACCGGATCACGCTGGTCCGCGATCCAGGCTCTTATTCACGGCTCGACGGATGCCGCGATCGACAGAATCAGGACCCATCTCGCCGGCATCTACGGCGTTCAGCCGGGAGAGATCTTTGCGGATCAGCGGTACGGTTTCATCGCCGGCATTCTCCACGAATCCGTAGATCATATGGAAGCGGGCGGCAAAAATCAGTCCGAGAGGATCGACAAGATCGTGACCAGTAAATGGTTCGGGTTCCCGATCTTTCTTGCCGTGATGTATCTGATCTTCCAGATCGTGTTCACCGTCGGCGCTCCGATCATGGATCTGATCGATGAAGGTTTCGGGCTGCTCGCCGATTTTGCCTCGGTAGGTCTTGCAGATATCGCCGCACCCGACTGGGTCGCATCTCTGATCTGTGACGGTATCATCGGCGGGGTCGGGTCGGTCGTGATCTTCCTGCCGAATATCTTCCTGTTGTTCCTGCTTCTCGCGATCCTTGAGGACTCCGGTTATCTCGCAAGAGTTGCCGTGATCATGGACAAGATCATGCACAGGCTTGGTCTGCACGGAAAATCCTTTATCCCGATGATCCTCGGATTTGGATGCAGTGTGCCGGCAATCATGGCGACCCGGACCCTGGAAACAAAACGTGAACGGTTCCTGACGATCCTGATCACGCCGTTTATGTCGTGCGGTGCGAGACTTCCTGTGTACCTGCTGCTCGTCGGCATTTTCTTTGCCGGCTGGTCTCAGGGACTGGTGATGTTTTCCCTGTATCTGCTGGGCATTCTGGTTGCGCTGATTACCGGGCTTCTGCTTCGAAAGACGCTCTTTAAGGGAGAGTCGTCTGCATTCGTTCTGGAGATGCCGCCTTACAGGCTTCCGACGATCAAAGGCGTGCTGATCCATGCAGGCGAACGGTCCTGGGAGTTTCTGCGGAAAGCCGGGGTCATCATCTTCCCGGCAGTGCTGTTAATGTGGCTGCTTGCTTCGCTTCCGTTCGGTGTTGAGTATGCTTCGGCAGATTCGCTGATTGGTATGGCGGGCTCAACGATCGCGCCGATCTTTGCACCGCTCGGATTCGGTTTTGCCGAGGCGGCCGTCGCGATCCTTATGGGTCTTCTTGCAAAAGAGGTGGTGGTCGGGGCATTCGGCACGCTGTATGGTGTGGGCGAGGAGGGACTTGGCGACGTGCTGATGAACGTGTTCACGCCGCTTTCGGCATACTCGTTCATGGTGTTCATCCTGCTCTACATGCCCTGTCTTGCGGCGATGTTCACGATCCGGCAGGAGACTCGCTCCTGGAAAATGACCGGGCTTGCAGCATTTGGCATGTGTGCGATCGCCTGGATCGTTTCCTTCATCGTGTATCAGGGGGGTGTTCTTCTTGGTTTTGCCTGAAGCATTCTGGACGATCCTCTTTCTTCTTATTGCCGGAGGGATCGTTCTTCTGTTCCTCTGGGCGGTGAAGAGGAATCTGCGGGGCGAAGCCTGCAGCTGCGGAGCGAAAGCATGTAAAAACTGCAGCTTGTGTAAGAATAATGAACGATAAAAAAAATCTTATTTCTGTTTTTTTGCGGCGACGAACTCCCGGATCTTCTGGATCGTCACGGTGTTGAGTTCATGTTCCATGAAACAAGCGTCTTTGTTCGCAATGTTCCCGGGCACCCCGATTATTTCCAGAAACTCGACCAGGACGTCGTGACGGAATTTGACCTGCTCGGCGATGATCTTTCCGGATTCCGTTAGGGTGACGCCTTCGTATTTCCGATACACGACCAGACCTTTTTTATCGAGTTTTGCAAACATTTCCCCAACGGATGAAGGACCAACGTCCAGTTCGGCCGCCACATCACGGCTTTTTGCGTATCCTTTGGTGAGGGAGACGTTGAGGATCGCTTCGAGGTAGTCCTCCTCTTTCATGGTGAGGCGATGATTGTATGATGCCTGAGGTATCGGATCCATGGTATAGTATTGGGAGGAGGGGGTAATCAGGTTTTGTTTATGGGAGATGTCACGTATCATAAAACTCAGGAGCAATATTGGGAAATATGGTAAAAACACGTGCGAGACGCGTATTATTCGAAATACACGCCCAATGTCCTAATCTATTTCTAACTTAGGGGTGCGGGGAAGTGACTGCGGGGTGGACGCTGAAAGCGGACACCCTCAGCTGAGCAAATCTTTGATTTGCGATCCGGCGCGGAGGCGGATTGACGGCAAAGCCAGCGATCTTAGCTGAGCAAATCTCTGATTTGCGAGCCCGACGCGGTGGAAATATCGTACTTTTGAGGTCCATATGAGCAGTCATTTAGGGATCCTAGTATTCAGGTTGAGCTAGATTCTCTGGATAGTATAAATCATCACACAAAATGCACGAAAAGATGACGAAAACACGAAAAAGAGAAAGAGTAGTTATTAGGTGAATGCAAATCGTCCCCTCCCCAGCCCCCCGCACGAAACCCACAAATTCGCAAACCTTCGGTTTGCTCGGCTAAGGTCGTCGACTTCGTCGCCAACCCGCCAACGAAATTCACGAAAAGGGGGGCAGGGGCGGAAGAAAGGATGATCTTCTATTTTCCTAAGGGGGAATATCGCTAATATTTCACTCCCTTTTCTAATTTCGGGGTGCGGGGAAGGGACTGGCGAGGGGAGCGAAGCGACGTAAGCCTTGAGCAAATCTTTGATTTGCGACTGCGGGTTGGACGCTGAAAGCGGCCGACCTCAGCGGAGGCGAGGTGAGCCGGCAGGCTCGCCCTCAGCAGAGCAAGTCGTCAGATTTGCGACCAAGTTGCCAGACTTGCTATCCGGCAAGGGAGGGGCCGCGGTGGAGTATCCTGTTTTCAGGGCACATGTTAGTATTTTGCCCGGTCATTGTATCGCAGAATGGTCATATACAGAGTATCCACATTCACCATAGATACTACTAAGCCAGTAAATATCCAATTATTTACTATCTGGTGAATAGGTATGGGATGGTATCGAGAATCTAGTTACGTTGATGGAAGAACATGTGAGCTTATAGATTATCAATCCGTAATCGAGCATTGTTTCTTTGAGTTTGTCTTTATTAACGAGAAATTCAAGGTTTTTTGTCGTGCATGGAGAAAACCGCTGGAACCGATTCTAACCACTGACAATTCAGATTATCCCAGAAGGAGTAATAGAGACGGTGAATGGACAATTCAAACAGACCGGATTGGATTTCTCGGAGATGAGTGGGATTGTAAAATCAAAGAAAACAGGTCAGATACAATACTCATGCGGGATTTGAATCAGCATTTATCAATAACAAGAAAGCAGTTTCCTGATACACCGTCATATTTCTTTAAGCAAAAATATCCGGACTGGGAACGTGATCGTGATTATCGTGTAAAAAGAGTTGGTTATGATCAGCAAATTGTTACACGAAATCTTGGTGAGAGTATTGGTATTCTCAAGCAGGGAGATGTTATTGTTCATTTGAATAATGGCGACAGAGCTGTTTCACTCAAACCGAATCAGATTGTGGTGACCCAAAATCAGGGTGAACAGTGGTTCAAAATTTTCAGCGGAGAACGAGTTGTTATTTTTAAACCAGATAATACCCAGGAATTATATGACCCCTGGACTCCACCAAAACCCAAGGAAAAATCAGAGAAAGAAGACCCAATATTCAATCTATTAAAGGATGGGATTACTGCCCGAGGAAAGAATTTTTGTGGCACATTCTTTGTGTCTGCAGGTTCAGAAATTAATATTTCTATAGAACCATACTCAAATGGCGGTAAAAATCGAAGAAAGGAGCTGAAAGACAAAGGAGTCATTAAGACAAAAAAGGATGGTACTGCCTATCTTACTGAGAACATGGGATTTAGTAGCCCAAATACTGCAGCGAATTTTCTCTTGGGCGGTAGAAATAAAGGCGGCATTTTATGGCGTAATGATGAAGGTACAACCTGGGATGAATATTATAAGGATGAGGCGTGACATTTTCAAGATTTTTTACGGATGAAGTGTGTTTGCGCATAATCCCTGTTTTTGATTGACCGTATATTCACAGCAGATCATTCCTAATCGAAAACCTGATGAAAATTGGGATAGGGTGTGGAAGAATGAAAAATTTTCTGATTTCAAAATGAAGTAGTGTTAGCTCTTTTCTTGATCCGGCAAGGGGGGCCCGCGGTGGGATATCCTATTTTCTGAGGCCCCTATACGTTTCCAGGTAGTTCACCGTCAAGGAAAGATCTTCCTTGGCGACCCGGTGCTTCATTGAATCCACGTGCCCACGAGGGGCACGACAGCGTGCCGGAATTTGCGGGGAACATCTGTTCATTTCAATCCACGTGCCCGCAGGGGGCACGACGAGTACGTACCGTATGATTTCGCCACGGATGTATTTCAATCCACGTGCCCGCAGGGGGCACGACTTACCGGGTGTGTATGCAGACGGGCAGAGGTATTTCAATCCACGTGCCCGCAGGGGGCACGACTTACCGGGTGTGTATGCAGACGGGCAGAGGTATTTCAATCCACGTGCCCGCAGGGGGCACGACGGTCACCTTTGCGACCTTTCCGAGGTTCCCCAATTTCAATCCACGTGCCCACGAGGGGCACGACGAAACCCCGAAAGACATGTTTGTTTGGTGGGTTCAATTTCAATCCACGTGCCCACAAGGGGCACGACTTTTTATCGTTGAAGAGGCCCACAACTACAACAAATTTCTATCCACGTGCCCGTAAGGACATGACCTCAACGAAAGAAGAAAATGCCGGGATAATTTTCCGGCTTAGAGCTTCTCGATCAGTTCTACAGATTTTGGCACTTTATCCGTATCCACGTTGACCCCATAATCTTCAAAACTGCGTGCCGGTTTTGATGCATCCTTTCTTTTTACAGAGATCAGATCAAACAATACGTGAGACGGAGCACATCCAAGAGCCGAATCGTGTTTGAACACGAATAACTTTCTCGTCGCCATCTTGCCGCGTGCTGCCGAGTGATCATGTTCGAACAGGTTGATCAAAGCTTCCCAGAGCAGATCAAGATCCGTATCATCGAAACCGGTGACCTTCTGTGCGAGATTTGCGGAAATATATCCCTCAACACGGTACAAGGCATACGGCACGATGTGTTTTCTTCCCATTTCATGCTCCTTCTTCTCCGCATCCTCTTTACTTGTTACCGCAACACGGGTGATCGTGATCTCCTGAGGCACGATCGGATCAATACTTCGGGAGAAATTGATCTGGACAGGACCTCTGACCTGTCCGCAATTCACCTTCGTTGTCATGACTGCACCAAAAGCCCGGATATCGTAGAAGTTCTCACACATGAATCCTGTGATCTTTTTTGCATCCGCCTCATCTTTCGGCAGTTTCTTCTCTTCAGGTTTCATGTTGTAGTTCTTGTAGGCAAGCTCGTGCTGAGCATTCAAAACAGCTCCGTCGCGAACATAGATCTGGAAACCCGGTTCCTCCTCTTTAACCGTAGCCACGTAATCCCGAATCTTTCTCTTGATGCACACATCCGTCACGATGCCGTAACTCGTCTCCGGATCGATCCTGGGCATATTTCCTGCATCCGGGTCGCCGTTCGGGTTACCGTTTTCCACATCAAACAACATTACAAATTCATATCTGTTTTCAATTGCCATACTTCAAGCCTCCTGTAATTCTTTGTCTTCCTTTTTCGTGTAGATAAATTCGCGCTGGTGATAATAGCCCAGAACAAATTTGCCCTGATCTTCCAGATTGAAAGCCGCCGGGAATTCGGTCACGTTGGACAAAATTGCTTCCATCTGTTTGTCGTAATATCTTCCATCGATCTTGGCGATATGATGCTGCGATAAATTCAGCAGCGTTGGAAACACCAGTTTCGGGTTCGCCGAAGCCGATGCGAAATACCGTGACCGGATGGTCGATGTGCCGTTCGCTTTCTGCTGCAATGCCTCCATCACAGCGAACAGCCTTCCAAGAGAATAGGCTGTATCTATTGATTTTTGATTTAAACTCACTGTTAACTCCTCCATTTTTTCCGTCATGTTCTGTTTCTGATAATACCGTCTCAGGTATGCTTTCAGATATCCTACGCGAATATAATCGATACCGTAATCATCTCCTGCCTCGGCACGTATTCTCATCAAAACAGCCGAATATACCGATGTAGGATACATATCTCCTGAAATGACTGCCCGAAACAATGCGGTTTCATAGGACGATGGGACATTCTCCCACCATTTTTTACTGGATTTTACCGTAATGCTTCTCAGAATATCCCCAATCGAAACGAGCCTCGGTTTGAGTTTCGCGGATTTTACCACATCCATATTCTCGGTATGTTCGCCCGTCTTTAGAATGAAATTCTCAAGCGTGTCCTCATACCAGAATCTGATAGATGCCCGGGCAACATTTGGAGCAAGACCAAGGATGTACGTTTTCACCTTAAACTCTGGATCATTCACTGCCTGACCGGATCTGACTTTTTTCAGAATGTCGAGAATCTGTATTTCAGTTGAAGTGTCAGAAATGTCTGCGTCTTTTGGAGCATCTGCACCAAGAAGTACCGAGATCAGAGATAATGCCTTTCCGTCTTCTTTGCCGTCTGTCCAGAATACTACGGTCGTATCCCCGATCTGGATCCTGCGGTCATTTTTCGAAAGAAGATAATTTAGGGCGGTCGTATATGCAAACATCGCCTTTTCAGAAACAGGTGCATTATAACTCTGGGTTTTTCCATATGAGGTAACCGATGGAAAATTGAAACCGACGATAACACAACCCGTAGTATTCGCGTCTGCTACTCCTTTGAGCATGGTGTGCGTTTTTGCAAGAGGCTGATTCAAAAGTCCGGTAACCAGACACTGTCCGCGTTCTTCCGAGCAGGATGAAGCATTGCAATACGTTTCCCAGACTTCCTTCGCTTCAGGGTGATCGTGGATGTAGCCTTTTTCGTCCGTGAGGCGGAACACGATATTCCCGCTCTGATAGATCGGATGATCTGCCGGAATATCAAGAGGGAGGTCATCAACCCTGTTTTTGAGAAAAGCAATTACTGCTTTGAGCCCGGCATCCTCGGATAAATCGATGATTTTCTGATAGGTATCATATGCACTGCGCAAACGGTCGGGCATCGCGATAAGTTTCTTCTCCTTTTTGTCGTAATCGGCACCAAGGAGATACTTTGCATTATCGCAGAGAAAGTAGGGAGGCGGGTTTTTTCCGGAGCGGCCGGCTTGTTCCGGGACCCTCATCATCACTCGCTGTTTATTCTCAACCAGGGTGATAATGCCTTTGAATTCCCCATTTCGGGACAATTCGATCGCATACGAGCACGGCACACTCGAGTAGTTTGGCTGAGCGACTCCTGATCTTGGATCCATTACGAGATTGTCGTATAACGCACACAAGGCAGACAGGATCATACGTTCACCTCTTTGTGAAACGATTCCGGGATCGTAATGATCCCTTTATGCATCTGCGCACGGAAAAATTTCGGCGTCATATCATCGCTGAAATTAATGTCGTAGAGCATCCACCCAAGATCCCGGTCTTCGTCAATAGGGATCTTCGAGAGCGGCTCTTCCACCAGTTCAAATGAAACGGGAAACTCTCTGCATCCAAAGTAAGGCTGGTGATGACACTGACCTTTCCGTGCCCGTCGGAGAAATATATTGTAATGCTTCTCTTCCGTGTCATCATCGCCCGCTTTCTTTGTCATTTCAAAGTGAGCTTTGATAATATACTCAACATTTTTGAGCATCAGGGTCGCCCGCTGCTGCCGGTCCTTCTGGGTGTTTTGATAGAATGGTTCTGCACATCCTTTTTCAGAAACAGTTTTCATTAATGAACCGGGATTTTTCATGATAGAGGAGACTTCATTTCGTCTGATATTGGAAAATGCGATCGGCTGCATGACTTGGATCTCATCGATCACCCAGCGAATCGCGGGTTTCCAATGGATCGCCTCTAAAATTCCCCGTGCTGCTGATGGGGTGATGACATCATAACTTACTCGTTCGACCTTCATTTCAGGCCGGGTAAAACATGCATAATCACCCCAAACTCGTAATGTAATTCCGTAGATAGTATCACCTCCTTAAGAATAGAGAATAAAAATAAAATTTATTCATTGGTTGTTTAATTCACGCTATTGGCATGTAAATGTATCCTGTATATCCATGAATTAGAGAATATAATCAAACATATCAGGCTTTCCGGGAATATAGATCCCGGTGTCCTGGGCGTAAAATCGGCTTTGATTCTTCAAAACAACGAAGCTTTCGCCGAGTAATTCTAATGCGCCCTCATCATGAAGGTAATCAAGGTCTGCTTTTCTCACGTTCACACAGTAGGGTGAGATCTTTCTGATAAAACTGCGGATGAATTCAGGCGAATAATTTTTGATGAGTTTTTCCGCTTCATCGTCGAAGGGAATAATGACCGCACATCCGCTGTCGGAGATCAGTTTGAATTTGTCGGATATGTCGGCAAAGGGGAATGCTGTTTCAGAAGTGGCGATTCCCTGCTGGCAAAGGTCCAACACTCCTTTGTTGTCGAGTTGTTCTTTTCGGATATCGAAGAGTTTAGAGAAGTATTTCGCAATTGTATCCAGAGAAAGATAATCATCAGTCTGGATAGTGTGGGAAATTTCTGCCGTCTGTTTCACATATCCGGCACCGGAATATTTCTGTTCGGGAGTGAAGATGTACACGTCCCCACAGGAGAGTTTTCCTTCACGATTACATCTTCCGGCAGCCTGATTGATCGAATCAACTCCTGCCAAAGAACGATACACGACCGGGAAATCGATATCGACTCCTGCTTCAATGAGCTGGGTCGAGATGACACGGCAGGGTTCTTTATCTTCGAGTTTTTTCCGTATCGTTTCGATGACTTGTTTTCTATGCTTTGGGCACATGTTTGTGCTTAAATGCAGGGTGTCTCCTGCTTCTTTCACAAGAGAGTAGAGATCTTTTGCATGTTTTTTGGTATTGACGATGCAAAGGACCTGCTTTTCTGATTTGAGGCAGGAAGCGATTTCGTCTATTGTTTTATAGCCAAGGTTGTGTGCTTTCGCCCGCTTCATTTTATCAGCCAGTTCTTTGTAATTTGGAACAATGTTCCTGACTGATGTGCCATTTGGGAGAACCTTATTCTCTACGAAGTCAGGCTGGGTCGCTGTGCAGAGAACAACGGTGCAGTGATAATTTTTCACGAGTTCCGAAAGTGCATACATGCATGGACGGAGAAATTCGTTTGGAAGAGCCTGGACTTCATCTAAGATTATTACACCGTTTGCGATGTTGTGGACTTTTCTGGCTCGTGACGGGTGAGAGGTAAAGAGCGATTCAAAGAACTGAACATTCGTGGTGAGGATCAGTGGGGCATCCCAGTTTGTTGTGGCAAGAGCGAGGTTCCTGTTTTCTCCATACGGGGAGTCAGGTTCGACTTTTACCCCTGTTGGAAGAACGAAGTTGGAGTGGTGTTCAACGATATTGTTCCGACCAAAAATATCAGCATAGACTTTGGCATTTTGTTCGATGATCGAAGTGAAGGGGATGGTGTAAATTATCCTGCTCTGACGATTTTTCAGAGCGTGTTTCAAAGCAAAAGAGAGAGAGGAGAGCGTTTTCCCTCCGCCTGTCGGAACGTTGAGGGTGAAGATCCCCGGTTCTGTTTCAGCTGCTTTGTTGCAGGATGTGAGGATGTCGTTTCGAATTTTGTCAAGGTCGGATGATACCTGAAATTCTGCCATGCGTGCATCGAGTTTGTCATTGAATTCTTCGAGCGTAGGATACGTTCCTTCCGTTACGTATCCATCCCATTGTGCAGCATCGGTTCTGTCCGCATCGACCAGACAGGAGTAAAGGAAGTGAGTGTAGAGAAAAAGCGAAAGAGCGAATTCATTCTGGTCGAGTTTTGATGGATCTTTCGGGATGAAGGTTTGTGTGGCGAAAAACTCCGAAAGGTCGGGGAACGTTTGGGGCATCTCGGTTTTCCATGCGGCATACAAATCTGGATTTGAATTTTGGAGACGTTGAAATAAACCGGATGCGTTGGCGTTTCCGCGATTGGGAAGCCCTCCATGGTGTCCCGCAATTATGTAGGACATGAGATGATATGCAAGCGATGAATAGGGATTGTGTTGTTCGGCTGCAAGGAGATCGACAGTTTTCGCTCCGGCAGTCGAGTGATCAGTCTGAATGTTATCTCCCCTGATGCGTTTTTGAAAGTCATCGGAGTATTTGCCTATGTCGTGTAAGATCCCGCATATCTCGCCCATTTCCCGCGTAGTAAAAGTCTGCGCATATATTCCTGCAAGGATGGATACATTTGTCAAATGATCGGTAATGGTTTGATATTTCGTCCTGTCTTCATTACAACGTGCATAGTATTCAGTCATTGGATCAGTTCCCGATGTTCTAATTTTACATTGCATTGACGAAGTAGTTTTGCAAAAACTTACTGAGATTCGAAACGAGATAAAATTCCATCGTTATTCTCGGGATACTTTGAAGTATTTTCACTCTATATTATCCATTAATGAACCCGGACGACTACCTCATGTTAAGCGGGATCCAGCATTTTGCATTCTGTCAACGTCAGTGGGCACTGATTCACGTAGAACAGCTCTGGGCGGAAAACTCACTTA
Source organism: Methanocorpusculum sp. (assembly GCF_030655665.1). Taxonomy (NCBI): domain Archaea; kingdom Methanobacteriati; phylum Methanobacteriota; class Methanomicrobia; order Methanomicrobiales; family Methanocorpusculaceae; genus Methanocorpusculum; species Methanocorpusculum sp. The sequence continues at coordinate 80,226 of NZ_JAUSPQ010000004.1, forward strand.
CCTTCTCGGGAAAACTCATGCACGACAATGCTGATGATCCCTTTTTTGTAGAGTCAAGAGGCGATACCCTCGTTTCCCGCAGCATTCCGCTCGTATCCCACAATCTGAAAATCTACGGAATTGCCGACGTCGTGGAGTTTCACCGGTCGTCATCCGGGGTACGTATTGCATACAGAGACGGATTTTGGGAGGTCGTTCCCATAGAATACAAACGGGGAAAGAAAAAGGAGGATGACTGCGACGAAGTTCAGCTCTGCTGTCAGGCGATGTGTCTCGAAGAGATGTATGGGACAAAGATCCCTGCCGGTTATCTGTATTACGGAAAAACCCGACACCGAACAGAGGTGCTTTTTGACGAAGAATTACGGGAGCATGTTGTCTCTCTTATTCAGGAAATGTATGCTCTGTATGAAAACGGGATCACACCCGCTGCTGAACTGAAAAAGCAGTGTGCAAGTTGTTCGATCCGGGATCTTTGCGTTCCAACCATATCTTCACGAAAAAAATCTGTTGACCAGTATCTTGATTCCATGATAGGAGAGTATTCTCATGAGAAAACTGCGTAATGTGCTGTATGTAACTAATCCACAATCCTATCTTTCGAAAGACGGGGAAAGTATCGTTGTATCTGTAGAAAACCAGGAACTTGCCAGAGTCCCGATCCATAATCTGGAGGGAGTCGTTTGTTTCGGGTTTATGGGGGCAAGTCCCGGAATGATGGCGTTATGTACGGAAAATGATGTGGGACTGTGTTTTGTTTCGCCCTATGGAAAATTTATGGCACGGGTCGGCGGCAAGGTTTCGGGAAATGTGCTGCTTCGGAAGCGTCAGTATGCAGTTTCTGATGATGAAACGGCATCAGTGAAGATCGCATCATACTGTATTCTTGGAAAACTGATGAACTGCCGAACGGTTCTCCAGCGGTTTTCCCGTGATTATCCGGATATGGTTTCAGGTGAATTCGAGCGAAATTTCAAACGGTTGTCCGAGGGTATTGTACAAATAAAAGCCGGAACATGTGGTTCACTGAATGAGCTGAGAGGCTTCGAGGGGATCTTGTCGAAGTATTATTTTGATAGTTTCAATGATCTGATTTTGTCAACGGAGCCTGAGTTTTCATTTGAAAACAGGTCAAGGCGTCCGCCTCTGGATAGAGTGAATGCTTTGCTTTCATTTTCCTATACGCTGATCGCTGCCGATTGTGCGTCGGCTCTGGAGTCGGTGGGTCTGGATCCGCAGGTGGGATTTCTGCACCGGGTCCGTCCCGGGAGACCGAGTCTGGCTCTTGATCTGATGGAGGAGTTCCGTCCGTATCTTGGTGACCGGTTTGTGCTGAGTCTCGTGAATAATCGGGTGGTGACGGCAGGTAATTTTGTGGTGAAGGAGAACGGAGCGGTTTTGCTGACTGATGATGCACGAAAAACCGTTTTACAGGCATGGCAGAAGAGAAAGAAGGAAGAGGTCATGCACGGGTATCTGGAAGAAAGGATGCCAATTGGTCTTTTGCCGTACTCTCAGGCGATGCTTCTCGCCCGGTTTCTCCGGGGAGATATCGATGGATATCCGCCGTTTGTGGTGAGGTGAGGGAGAGATGTTTGTTTTGGTTACGTATGATGTGAATACGGAGACGCCGGAGGGAAGACGCAGGCTTCGTCAGGTCGCAAAGATCTGTAAAAATTTTGGAGTCAGAGTGCAGAATTCGGTGTTTGAGTGCGTGGTGGATTCTGTGCAGCTGATGGAGATGAAGTATAAGATAGGAGAGGTTATTAACACGGAGACGGATAGTGTTAGATATTATAATCTCGGAAAGCAGGGAAGAGAGCATGTTGAACATGTGGGAGCAAAGCCTGGTTTGAATGTGGATGATGCGCTGATTTTTTAGATATTTTTTTCGCGAAGGGGTTGTGCCCAGGATTTTCCCGGGAGGTTCGCGATGTCGCAGATTTTTGTTTTGTTTTTGGGTCTGGTGAAAATATGGAATATTTCCACGGGAAAACCGGGTTTTGCACATGGAGTGTTTTTTCTGATAAGGCAGGGAGAGAATTATATGCGTGTAGTTATAGTATATTAGAGTTAGAGTCGTGCCCCCCGTGGGCACGTGGATTGAAATAATGGTAATTGGAAGGATCACCAACGGGAGCAGGTCGTGCCCCCCGTGGGCACGTGGATTGAAATGCATATTTTTACCATACCAGTAATATGATACCGGTCGTGCCCCCCGTGGGCACGTGGATTGAAATGATGAAGATGGATGGTAATTTACAAATGACCGAGTCGTGCCCCCCGTGGGCACGTGGATTGAAATTGATCGCGGCCGTATTTGTTACCACTGTAGAAGTCGTGCCCCCCGTGGGCACGTGGATTGAAATTACGTTCTCGACTCATAACAGTTCGATTTTGAAAAGTCGTGCCCCCCGTGGGCACGTGGATTGAAATATTAGACATGACAACTTATGTTAGGTATAAGTAGTCGTGCCCCCCGTGGGCACGTGGATTGAAATGATAATAGTTGCCGTTGATGTTGCTGCAGCAACGTCGTGCCCCCCGTGGGCACGTGGATTGAAATGATTTTGAAAATACTGATGAACATATTGCTCGGTCGTGCCCCCCGTGGGCACGTGGATTGAAATTTTGATGATAACAATTCAATGGTAATTGGAAGGGTCGTGCCCCCCGTGGGCACGTGGATTGAAATAATAGAAATACCATCTTTGTTTATGGAATGAACGTCGTGCCCCCCGTGGGCACGTGGATTGAAATATATCAAAGTTGAGACCGATATGGGAACAGCGTCGTGCCCCCCGTGGGCACGTGGATTGAAATTTATTGCATCTGCCATGCAACTGAGGTCAGCGGGTCGTGCCCCCCGTGGGCACGTGGATTGAAATGATGTGTCGGCCGAGTAACCCCCTCTTTTTTAGTCGTGCCCCCCGTGGGCACGTGGATTGAAATGTCTTCGAGGATCTCGGCGAACATTATCCGGTCGTCGTGCCCCCCGTGGGCACGTGGATTGAAATGAACGGACGGAGTGACTATCGAAATAGATTGTGTCGTGCCCCCCGTGGGCACGTGGATTGAAATCTGTTTTACCACATGGCATAGGATCAGCGCGCATTGTCGTGCCCCCCGTGGGCACGTGGATTGAAATCGTGGTCGGTGGGCAACGAGGGTAAGCACATGGCGTCGTGCCCCCCGTGGGCACGTGGATTGAAATACGTTTGAATGTCAACAATTCCCTCACCAACGTGTCGTGCCCCCCGTGGGCACGTGGATTGAAATTTTGATCCTGGCACGCTCCTCAAATACATCAGGTCGTGCCCCCCGTGGGCACGTGGATTGAAATCCAGCAGAGTCACCCTATACCACCCTCCTGCGTGTCGTGCCCCCCGTGGGCACGTGGATTGAAATATCTCTCAGATCCAAACGCCCAGGCTGATTAGTCGTGCCCCCCGTGGGCACGTGGATTGAAATACCGACCTCTCCCGACACATCAAAAACAGAGAGTCGTGCCCCCCGTGGGCACGTGGATTGAAATATCCCGGAGGGTGGTAATGCACATTGGATCAGTCGTGCCCCCCGTGGGCACGTGGATTGAAATGACTACTCCGGCCTTTGCCTTGAACATGTCATGTCGTGCCCCTCGTGGGCACGTGGATTGAAATAGTGCTGCAGTAAGCAGCGGGGTGTCTGAGTAGGTCGTGCCCCTCGTGGGCACCCAAATTATTTTTAGATTTTATATCTCAACCCAGGTCTTACATGAAATCGATGGACATCCCAAAATGTCAATGTCTGCCTCTTCTCCTGAATCCAACATAGAGGATATTTCCACCGCGTCGGGCTCCGCGCCGAAGTCGCCCTCCCGCACCCCGAAATACAACCAAAAATACTCTTTTCTCTTCACAGGAGCCGCCGGGGCGGCGATAGGATTTGCCCGAACGCTCTCGCAAATCTAACGATTTGCTCCGCTAAAGTCGTCGACTTCGTCGCCAACTCGCTCCCGATGAGGGGCGAGCAAGACTCCATTCTTCCGCCCCTGTCCCCCTTTTCGTGCATTTCGTTGGCGGGGTGGCGACGAAGTCGACGACCTTAGCCGAGCAAACCGAAGGTTTGCGAATTTGTGGGTTTCGTGTGGGGGACGGGGGAGGGAACCTCATGTATCCCACCCAACCAATCTAATTCATTTTCGTGTTTTCGTTTTCATTTTCGTGAATTTCGTGTGATGAATACGCTCATCAAAAAAGGATCCAATACACCAAAGCTAAAAACACAGTCGCAAATCAGAGATTTGCTCGCAAACATTCTGTTTGCTCAGCTAAGGGCGAGCCTATCGGCTCACCCCGCCTACGCTGAGGTCGTCCGCTTTCAGCGTCCAACCCGCTCAAACCAATCTCTTCAGCACCCGTTCCTTCTTCGCCCGTGCCGCATCTGCTGCCCGGTCGATTCCCTTCTTCATCTCGTCAAAGTCCCTGCCCGGTCGGTCGACGACCTTCTTCACCGGCGTATACGGAGCCTCACGGAACTTCGGCAGGAACTCTCCTTCCACGCCGTCCTTGATCAGACGGGAAACACCCGGACCCTCACGCACGAAACCGATCCGCTCCATCGGGACACCCGCAGTCCCAACGACCCGGATGATCTCATCAGCATACTCAGGCGGCACGATCACGAGCAGTGCATCCAGGCTCACGCCAAGATAATCGATACCGAGCTTATCCAGCAAAGCAAGCACCTTCGGCGCGATAAGACCACGGAGCGGCGCATCCTCGACGACCACCGTCGCTTTCGCCGTTTCTGCGATCTCGAACACATCGCCCCGAAGACCGCCGTTCGTGATATCCGTCATCGCATGGATATGCGGGAACACCTCTGAATTGATCAGCGCATCGCAGGCTTTCAGGAAATGCAGATTGATCGTCTCTTCGACCACATCCGCGTTCCCGGAATAGAGCGCCGCCGTCGCGATCGTCCCGCCGCCAGCTCCCCTCGTCATCAGGAGAACATCGCCCGGGACCGACGATCTGCGGGCCGTCACGTGCTTTGCGACACCGACAACGCCCACACATCCTGTCATCCGGTCGCCGATAACCATGTCCCCGCCGATACGGAGCGTCGACCCCGCAACGAGCGGCACGCCCAAGGCGTCAGAAACCGTCGTGATCCCTGCCGTGTAATCGAACAGTTTCGCCACATCTCCGTCGTCCGCGATATGCACATCCGAGATCAGACCTACCGGTCGGGCACCCATCACATACACATCGCGAAGTGTCGCCCGGGTCGCATGGAATCCTGCGAGGAACGGGAAATCCGACAGACGCGAGTGCATCCCGTCCACTGTTGTTATGATATACTGGCCGTTCGCTTCAACGACCCCGCCGTCATCCATCTGATCCACACCGACCTGTGCCGAGGTCTGCCCGATCACGTGAGCGATCTTCCTGTGGGCATAGAAATCCCCCGAACCGCGGGACCCCACACCGAACTCTCCCATAGAAACGCCGGCGTGTTCATACTCGAACAGATCGCCCTTCAGCCCGCTTGTCACCTTCACTTCTTCGATGACGGCCCTCGCGAAATCCCGTGCGAACCCTTCATCGATATTCTTTATATCCAGAATGCGTTCCTGAAGCAGTTTCTCGATCTTCTCTTCAGGAATATCCTTATGCATGCTTCGCCGAACGAAGCCTTCCACGTCCATACAAGATAGTTGTGAAGGGACAGACTATAAAGACATGAGGTTAAACCCCGACGAAGTATTTTCAGAGGGGGCGTTCTACTATATCTGATATGAATTCCCTGGAAAAAACGATGGCCTTCGCCGCCACGATCGCAGGCTCCGACCCGTCGGCAGGGGCCGGCATCCAGGTCGACCTGAAAACCATGGCCGCCTGCGGGGTCTGGGGGATGACCGTGATCGCGGCACTCACCGCACAAAACGCCACGCACGTTCTCGACACGGCAAGCATCCCTGCGGCTTTCATCAAAAAACAGATCGACGCCCTCGAAGAGGACTTCCCGATCGGCTGCTACAAAACAGGCATGTTGAAAAATGCGGAAACGGTCGGAATCGTTGCGGAAAGCATTCCGAAAGGGCGGAGCCTCGTCGTCGACCCGGTACTTCTCGCAACAAAAGAGTACCGGCTTCTTGATCTGGCAGGTCAGGAACGACTCGTTGCCGAGCTTCTGCCGCGGACCACCGTGATAACGCCGAATCTGCCTGAGGCGTCCGTCATCTCCGGGATCACGATCACCGATGCCGAGTCGATGGAGGAGGCAGCATACTGGTTCATCGATCACGGGGCGAAAGCTGCCGTTATCAAAGGGGGCCATGCCTTATTCCGGCTCGGGACCGACGTCTTTGCCGACAAAAACGGCATGATGCTGGTCGAAGGTGAGGTCGCGCCTTTCACTGATGTCCATGGATCGGGCTGTTGTTACGCGTCCGCGATCGCCGCCCACATCGCTCTCGGCTATCCGGTCAGGGACGCCGTTCTCGAAGCAAAAAAGTTCGTCAACGGCGCAATAAAATACTCCTGGGAATATGCTCCGGGACGCAGGACGATGAATCCCGGGTGGCAGCAGCATCAGACATATTATAAAAAATTCTGACCTTCTTTTTTTGTGTGCCGTGAAAAAGCACCTCTATATTTATCATAAGAAAAAGCAAACTATTACCCCATGACCGAAACGGCACACAAAGCCGAACGCACTACGCGTTCGACTGAGCGCGAGCATAAATCCGAGGGATTTGTGCCTCACAACATGATGGATTACGAGGAAACCTACTCCACGTTCTCCATCGCCGTGCCTGAGTATTACAACTTCGGCTTCGACGTTGTTGATGCATGGGCGAAAAAAGATCGAAATAAGCTCGCCATGATCTGGACAAACCAGGAAGGAAAGGAAAAATACTACACCTTCCGGCAGATGATGAATCTGTCCAACCAGATCGCGAACATGATGTTCAAGCAGAATATCGGCAAAGGCGACAGAGTAATGCTGCTCCTGCCGCGTGTCCCCGAATGGTGGACCTTTGCTCTTGCTGCAATAAAAATAGGCGCAGTTATCTGCCCGTCTCCGGTCATTCTAACCCCTCACGATCTAAAATACCGAATAAACCAGGGCAGGTTCAAGATGATCGTGACGAACACCGAGAACGCCTGGAAGATCGAGGACATTGGGAGCGAATGCCCATCACTCAAAGTCAAATTCCTGACCGACGGCGATGTTCCCGGATGGATAAACTATCAGAAGGAACTGATACACCCGGCACGTGCCTCCACGAAACTCAGTTCGATCGTGAGAAGCGTCCGGACGAAAGCGACGGACCCTATGCTCATCTTCTTCTCGTCGGGAACGACCGCCGACCCGAAGATGGTCCTGCACAATCATGCATATCCGCTCGGCCACATTGTGACTGGCAGATTCTGGTATGATCTTACCGACAACGATCTTCACTTCACGGTCGCCGACATGGGCTGGGGTAAATCCTCCTGGGGTAAGTTCTACGGACCATGGATGGAAGGCGCCTGTGTCTTTGTCTACGACTACCGCGGAAAGTTCAATGCGACCGAACTTCTCCCGCTGATCGAAAAGTATGAGATCACGACGTTCTGCGCTCCGCCGACCATCTATCGTATGCTCATCCTTGCGGATCTGGAGACTTTTGACTTTTCCCAACTGCGTCACTGCCTCTCAGCAGGCGAGACGCTGAACCCTGAAGTCAACCGTGTCTGGGAAGAAGGGACCGGCAAAAAGATCTACGAGGCATACGGGCAGACCGAAACCGTTACGGTGATCGGAACGTTCCCCTGTATGGAAGTCAGACCCGGTTCGATCGGCAAACCCGCCCCGGGCTGGAAGATCGAGCTCCACGACGATATGGGCAATAAGGTTGCCCCGGGCGTCGAAGGAAGGATCGCGATCAAGACGAGCGACCCCTCACCGGTCGGTCTGTTTACCGAGTATCTGGATGACCCGAAGGCTACGGCGAAGGTTTTCATCAACGGCTGGTACTACACGGGAGACAAAGCGACCATCGATGAAGACGGCTACTTCTGGTTCATGGGCCGCGACGATGATATGATCAAATCATCCGGATACCGCGTTTCACCGGCCGAGGTCGAGTCAGCTCTGATCGAACACCCGGCAGTCAAAGAGTCGGCAGTCGTCGGCAGTCCCGACGCGATCCGCGGTGTGATCATCAAGGCGTTCGTCGTGCTGAAGGATGGCTATAAAGGATCCGAAACCCTGATCAAAGAGATGCAGAACCATGTCAAGACGACGACCGCCCCGTACAAATATCCGCGGGCGATCGAGTTCGTGGAGGAGCTGCCGAAGACCATCTCAGGAAAAGTCCGGAGAGTGGAACTCCGCAATCTCGAGATGAAGAGATATCAGGAAGCTCACCACGAAGAGTTCTCTGAAAAGAAGAACTGAACTCTTTTTCTTTTTTTTTAAGCATTAGTATTCGATAGTTTTGTAGAAATTTTATGATTTGGAGAGAATAATTCATCACACTAAATTCACGAAAAAAGAACGAAAACACAAAACTTTCGAAAATCAACGAAATGCACAAAAAGGAGGAGAGGGGAAGATATAGGCATTTATGGAGACATGAGATAATTTATGGGTCACATCTCGTTCTCGTCGCTAAACATTTCCCTATTATCTGAATCTTTGATTGCGTATAATATGTAATTATTCAGATCTAAACCCATCAACATAATCTCGCAATTATGACCGACTGAGAAACCTCTAATTTTAAGTGAATTATCATACAAATTCCTGATGAGCTCGGCGCGCAACTGCTTTTCGTGCTCGTCGTCCTTCGAGAGACCTCTAATCTTCAATGAATTTTCATATAAGTCTCGGGAAATCTGCGTTCCAAGATATATTCGTGTAGGATAGATTGGGAAAGGATGTAATTTTTCTGCATATCCCTCACGAATCAAACGCCACTCTTTTTCATATTTCCACTCATCCGATTTGGTGATGCATCTTTCAACAAACAACAAAGAGCGAAGTTTGGAATTGCTAACATTTGTATCATCTGGGAAAATGCTCTCCATCTTTTCTGCATAATATACCGGATATAACCATTTTCGGATAATGCTGTCTTCCGGGATCTGCGTCATATCATACTCAAAACATACTCCTTTATGAGAATCTCCATAATGTCCCCACATCAAAAGAGAGTCCCAGCGTTCACTAAAGCACTTCACTCCATAATTGAAAATGAATTCCCATTGAGCCGGACCCTTTATTAAAAAAATCCTGGTTACTTCATCAATAATCTCCTGGGTGAAAACATCGGGAGCAAAATCATCCATTGTTATGGAGCCATTTTTTGCATATATCTCAATCAATTTATTCAATTCATATTCCAGCGTTTTGTTTTCGTTGTGATGAGCAAGCACCTCACGAATATCCTGCTTTAATGAATGAGCAATATACTTCCTGAACAATACCGACGCATCGGGACGAAGCCAAGTATCATATGGATCATTGAACTTCACCGGGTGAGACATTCTTACAGCATGACTTATATTGCCCGTATCCGTTGAACATTCAAGATTCTCCCAAAAGTGTTTGTTAAAATGGAGATAACAATAGAGTTTGTTTGGAATATGCTGATTCTTTAATTCCAGTGCTTTATTGCGTTTCTCTTCATCCAAAGAAAAAAAGTTCTTACGAAATTCATTTTTCCAATCATCAGACATATGTTATTTATTATATACCATTGACGAAGGAAATATTTAGTCCAGAGTTACTCATTTATAAAAGCGGATCCTCAGTAAAATGGGCTGTATAATTTGTATGTTGTAACTGATATGAATAAGATATCTCCACCGTGTCGGGCTCCGCGCCGGAGTCGCCCTCCCGCACCCCAAATCAAAAAAAAGGATATAGAATAGAGGAAATCTATGATTTACGAACGCGGTTCATTTACTCATGCATCCACACCCAGTAATATCCTTCCCGAATTTGATACACCCGAACACCGGGAAGTTCTATATATTATATGGTCATTTATGAAGGTATGGAGTTTCGTCAGCCGCTTTTTTTATGCGCAACTGTATTTCTGACAATAATTATTATCATTTCCTCAGGATGTATTTCTGAAGTTGAAAATGAAACTATCGCTGAAAATATTTCTGAAGTTATGCCAACTCCAACACCATATGATCCGGATGCCTATATTAGTGCGATCCCGGAGAGTTTTAAAAAAGAGATTATTGAAGCATATTTCCAGGATCCTTCAACAGGATATATCATAAAAAAAGGATATATTAGTGATTTTCTAATTTCATCAAGAACATATCCCGGCACTGACACAATATTTCCCGTGATAGTGTTTTACTTCCACAAAACAGTATCATCAGAACCCGAATCTAGCCCAACTCGTGTCGATTGTAACATTTATCTGGGCACAGATTTAGCAAATCAAACGATCCAAATGAAATCTGATGCAATGAAAAATGGTTATGTCTGGATTTCCATGTGTGGTGTTGTAATTAGAGATCCAACTCTTACCTTTGGAGAGGAGATCCAAGTTTACGACGCAGATAAGCATGTCGTTGTCATGGAAAAAAGGGTGCCTGCAGAGGAGTATGATCGACTCTTTAGCTAGAGCTTAGGGTCTACCTGTATTCAATGCTGAATCTGATGTTATAATTCTCTTCGAGGTCATTCATCAATAAATCCGCACGGGATATCCACGGCACATTTCCCGCAGACATTCGCCCCGTATCTCTTCTCATTTTCCTGACACAGAGAAAAGCAGACCCTTCGGTCAAACCCGTCCTCGGTCAATGCTCCCGTCGGGCAATTGTCCACGCACTTCAGACACACGCCGTTCAGTTTATACAGACATCGTTCCTCCGTCTCCGGCACATCCGGCGTGATAGGGAGATCCGTTACGAGCGAGCCGAACCGTCCGCATGAACCGACACGGGTGATCAGCAGATTGTTCAGACCGAACTTCCCTAGACCCGCGATCTCGGCGACGTGCCGCTGAGACCAGCAGCTCATCAGAATCTGTTTGTCCAGATGGACGGCGTTTTCCGCAAATGCTGCCCGAAATCCGTGATCCTTGAGATAATCTATAAGTGCAGCATTCAGGGAAGCGATCAGCCGGTTTGTTTCCACATAACACTCAGCCCAGCGCTTCGAGGCGTATCGCCCGGAGACATTCGAGAGGGAGACCTCCTTTTGAAACGGCAAAAAATAGGATATGATGATCGTCGGGTCGACAAGAATATCGGCCGGCATCAGATGTCCCGGCATCACGATGTTTTTCAGGGCCGGAAACATCGGGGAAGCGCAGTCGGCAAAACCGACCAGCGGTTTTCGCAGATGGGAAGCGTCTTTCACATACGCTTCGATGAAGGCTGTGATCTCTTCCCGCATCCGTCTACTCCTTAAAGACCATGTCCAGGAGATCGACCGCGTTGATGAGTCCGTAGGAACCCTTCGCCTGCACCTCTTTCTCGGTGTAGACCTGGACATCGTCCGGTTCTGCGAGACCGCGGATCGCGAACGGGACCGGGTCGTTCGTGTGGGTCTTTTTTGCGACCGGTGTCGGGTGGTCGGGCATCAGCATGATACATCCGTCGAAGTTGTCGAGGATGTAGCCGATTGCCTTATCCAGATTCTCGATCGCTTTGATCTTCTCTTCAAGACTGCCGAGGTGACCTGCCTCATCCGTCGCTTCGACATGCATATATACAAAGTCTGCATCGCCGTTCGCGGTATCGACCGCGGCTTTTGCCTTTCCAAGGAAGTTCGTGTCGAGATAACCGGTTGCTCCGGGAACCGTGACGACCTCCATTCCAGCGCACTTCGCAAGACCGAACAGCAGATCGACCGCCGAGATGACCGCTCCTTTCTTATGATATTTATCGGTGAACGCCGGCATCGCGGGCTTCGATCCTCCGCTCCACGGCCAGATCGTCGTCGCCGGATTTTTCCCTGCGGCGATACGCTTTTTATTTACCGGGTGGTTCTCGAACACGTCCGAGGCCCGCACGATAAAGTTCATCAGACGCTCGGCATCCTCTCCTTTCGGGAGATAATCGTTGATGACCTCACCGACGATGTCGTGGGGGGGGGTCGTCTCTGATCCTTTGCCGTTTGGAAGCATCATTACATTTCTGTAGGAAACGCCGGAGTGCCATCCTGCTTCGGGAATCTTCTCTTTGAGAGCGTCGAACAGTTCTGCTCCCTCAGCGCTCGAGATATGGCCCGCGGCAAAATCCTTCATCTTCCCATTCTCGATCGTGACCAGATTACACCGGTATGCGAGCTCCCCCTCCTTAAAGGGGATGCCCATACTGAGCGCTTCGATCGCTCCGCGTCCGGTGTAATATTTCAGCGGGTCGTAGCCGAGGATCGACATATTGGCGACATCTGATCCGGGAGAGAGGGAATCATCCACCGTTTTCAGCATGCCGCATCTGCCTTCACGGGCGATACGGTCCATATTGGGTTTATGTGCCGCTTCGAGCGGGGTCTTTCCGCCAAGCTCTGCAAGAGGCTCGTCTGCTGCACCGTCAGCCAGAATTAGAATATATTTCATGGAGATCTCACTTATATATCTGGTCGTAATTGGAATAAATTACTTGGTTGCGACACACAAATCACGAACCCTAATTAGGGAAGGCAGGCCTAATTAATAGGAGAAGTATGGATATCATCAGAGGAGCGTGCATGGCGATCGCCGACAGCGTGCCGGGAGTTTCCGGCGGGACGATTGCATTTTTACTTGGATTTTATGATAAGTTCATCTCCTCAGTGGATGATCTCCTGACCGGGACGATGGAGAAACGAAAGGCCGCTTTTCCGTTCCTGTTCAAACTTGCTATTGGCTGGGCCGCCGCTTTTCTCATCTGCGCCGTTATCCTCGCAAATCTTTTTGATACCTATATTTATGAAATAAGTTCGCTTTTCATCGGTCTTACCGTCTGTGCGGTCCCGATCGTTGTGATGGAGGAGAAGAAAGCCCTAAAAAGCCATTATCTGCACAGTATCTTTACGGTGCTCGGTATAGCTGTCGTTCCTCTGATAATGTACTTCAATCCGGTCTCCCACGAAAGTTCTGTTGACCTGGCGCAGATCTCGCCCGGGCTCGGCCTGTTTCTTTTCATTGCCGCGGTCCTCGCGGTCTCAGTGATGGTCCTTCCCGGGATCTCAGGCTCGACGATGCTTCTGATTATGGGACTGTATGTCCCCCTGATCTCGGCAGTGAGTGCGGTCGTTCATCTGCAGCTCCAGTATGTGCCGATGCTGATCATATTCGGTCTCGGGATGATCACGGGGCTCGTATTCATCTCAAAACTTCTGAGACACTGTCTGGAAAAATACCGCTCGCAGACCATCTATCTGAGCATCGGGCTTTTGATCGGCTCGCTGTATGCGATCGTGCTTGGGGCGACCACACTTGACGTGCCAAAACCCGCAATGAGCATCGAGACGTTCAGTATCCTGTTCTTTTTGCTCGGCGCAGGGATCCTTGCCGGTCTGCAGTATATGAAAAAACGGGCGGAAAAGAAATCGACGTAAAAACCGACGCTGACTTTTTTGGTCAAAATACTTTTTTTTAATATGAGGAATCACACGTTGTAATCTATCTCTCTTTTTCGGGGTGCGGGGGAGTGACTGCGGGTTGGCGACGAAGTCGACGACCTTAGCTGAGCAAACCGAAGGTTTGCGATCCGGCGCGGAGCGTCCCGCGGTGGAGATATCCCTGGGTTTTGTATTTGGGAAAGGTATTCTTTTTTGTGGGAGTATATGATTGATTTCGCTTGAAATAAATTAGATAATGAATAGTTGGAAAGTAAATTCAAAAATGTGATGGAATGAATGAAATTTTTTGTGTATTTTTTCATTCATTACTCTGCGAGAGTTGCCCGGATCGCACGCCGGACACTCTCTTCGGACGTGATCTCCGGATCCCAGCCGAGTGATCTGAGTTTGTCAACGCCGAGTCTCATCAGCGGGACGTCGCCGACCCATCCTCTGTCGCCGCCGGTGAAGTTGAACTCTACATTTTCAAGTCCCATCTCCTCGACGATCAGTTCGGCGATCCGCTTCACATTGACCCAGTCTTCCGATCCGATATTGAAGAAGTTGAAGGTATCAGCCGAGACCTTGGGTGCAAAAATCATCGCCTTCACACAGTTTTCGACAGCAAGATAGGATTTACTCTGTCTTCCGTCGCCGAGGATCTCCAGTTCCTTCGGGTTTGCCCGGAGTTTCTGCACGAAATCATAGATGATCCCGTGCGTACTGCGGGCACCGACAATATTTGCGAACCGGTAGACCCAGGTCTTCCAGCCATAGGTCGCGGCGTAGGAAGAGATCATCGCCTCGCAGGCGAGTTTGCTTGCTCCGTACACCGAGATAGGGATCATCGGCGAGTAGGTCTCGGGTGTCGGGATCACCGTGGCTTCGCCATACACGGTAGACGTTGAGGTGAAAACGAACTCCTTTACATCATACTCCTTCATGGCCTCGAGAACTTTGACCGTGGCCGTAACATTGTTTTCGTACACCTCAAAGGATTTGCGTGCGGATCCGCGTACATCCGGATCGGCAGCTATGTGATATACCCTGTCTGCGCCGGCGAAATACTTCTGCCAGCCGTCTTCAAGCAGGTCAGCCTGGACGAATGTTATCTGTTCGAGATTCTTCTCGATATTGGCCATTCTTCCGGCAACCATCGAGTCGATCACGGTGACCTGATGATGATTTGCAACAAGGAGATCCACCAAATGCGAGCCGATGAATCCCGCCCCTCCGGTGACGATACAGTTCATAGAAGTATGTTGGTTTTTTTGCGTGATAAGGGGAACGGAATGCTCATTCCTTCGTGAGCTTTTCGGAAAATGATGTATCTGTTTGACAATGTTTATACCCCGAGAAAGCCAATTTCGAGTTAGTGGCGTCGTTCATTGATATCTTCTGGGACTATTTTTCCGGAAAAACCCTTCCTGCACCAACACTGATAGGGATAACGTTAATTATGGCCATAGCGGTGGTACTGACAATCATTGTTATGGTATTTCTTATAAGTACATACGGAAACGGCGCTTATATTTTTAAACTTGTTGGGATGACGATCAATCCTGCGGAGGATGATCAACTGGAACTGCAGCTTGTAGGCGGCAAAGATCTTACTGATCTCGTTTTGCTGGAGATGTATCTGAACGGCATTCAGGCCGAACCGGTCGCGCTCCCAACGACCTACACAGAAGGAACCACGATCTTCTACAAAATTCCTCCCGACATAGGTTCGGGAGGATATACGATCTCGGTGATCGGAACGTTTAACGACGGGATCGTCGCCGAACTGTATACGACCGCCCCCTTCAGGATCAGGTGACCGAAAAAAGGAAAGGTTCACTCAGGTTTTATCTTGTGGAATTGTCCGTTGCCGGCATACTTTGCAAGCGTGCCGTCCTCCATCTGATACACCTGTCCGACAATAAATGCCGAGAAATCTTCCCCTTCCGCTAAGGCCCCACGGCCCATCTCAGGGGAGTTGCTCTGCTGTTTTGTCTTCGGGGGGGTTTTATTCAGCTTTTTTTCCAACTTTGAGACCACCAGGACAACTATCATACAGAGAATGATGAATCCGATTACAACAAACACGCCGACTGGGTCAACTCCGGATATATCTGCCATTTTGTATAACTATAGAGCCGAGAATGTTTATATTTTATCCGGGTAGAGTTTCTGGATCAGTTCGCCGCATCCTTTGCAGCCTTCTGACTTTGCGATTCTAGTGAGCGCTGCTGAAACGCCGCTGCCGTACTGCATGGCTTTTTTGGGTTTCCAGGCGATCTCTTCCGGAAGATATTCTGCGGCAACGCTTCGAAGAGCGATCTTTCGGAGATCGCCTTTTACCAGGTCCTCTGTAGAAAATTTCCGCGATGCGCAGACGACCCGCTCATCCATGAACGGGATGGAGTACCAGACACCAAACCGCGAGGCGACCGCGGCATCCCTTTCCCGCTGGAGAACAAGGCCGGTAAAGTCGGCAGCAAGATCAGAACGGAGATCTGTTGATCTACCGTATCTCGCATAACCCCCGAAGAGTTCATCGGCAGCCTGACCGGTGAGGATCCGGGTCGCTTTGGTCTCTTTCGCAAGTTCTGCAATGAAGTATCCGGTTATCGCGATCTCCACGTCGAGGGGGGTGATCCGCGGGATGATGGTCAGGACGTCATCGAGTGCAGCCCTGATATCATCCCTGCCGATCTCTTTTATGGTGAGCGGGAGACCGAGGATCTCCGCAGTTTTTTCAGCGGCGGCCAGATCATGCGAACCTGCGAGTCCTACTGCGATACAGGGGAGCCCCGCGAGAACGGCAACGAGGGATGAGTCCACGCCGCCGGAAAGTGTAGTTACGGCATCACCCGCAATGCGAAGCTGAACAGCCGCCCGTATCGCCTCGCCGAGCGGCATGTCGGGAACATGAGGCTCAGCAGTGATGACCTGTTTCCCTTCCGGCGTCCCGGGCATGATATGATATTTGTCCCGGATGAACGCATCGTCCGTCTCCAGAATAAACTCGCCGCCGCATTCAGCGAGCCGGGATACGGCAAAGATTTCGATGTCGGCACGGTCGAGCAGCCGGCCGTTCTCTTCCATCCAGCCGGTAAGCTGCATTCAGTACCCCCGTTGGAGATTTTCGAGTTCTTCCGATATGCAGTTTCGCATCATCTTTTCCAGAGCTTTCAGATCGATCGGCGGCGTGTTCTTCTCATCAATAAGTTTCTGCATCATCCGGATCCCTTCACTGATATCCTTAGCATATCTGCTGGTGATCTCGATCGCGTCCTCGGAGATACGTACGACTTTGGTTGCCATGCAATATCATATTCGTACTCCCGATAATTTATAAGTAACAGTTTGTAACTTGTTTTTCACGACAATGTTACAATTTGTAACTGACATGAAAATCGGCGTTACGATTTGTAACAACATAACAAAATAATGTCATAAAGACAAGAAAAGATACGAAAGGTGGAGATTGGGTGTTTCCCTCCCCCCATTGGGCTGGTTCACCCGTAAATGTTTTTTTATCCTTCCATCATAAGTTTCGGAAGATGTCGCCTTATTTTCTTGGCGAGATTATCCTAATCAAATAACAAATGAAGGGGCATCATTGCTTTTCGGTCGCTTACGTTTTTTCCGTTAGTCGGAAACCGGTAAGGCGTAACTACGAATGTTAATGCCAAACATTCTATCTCCAATCTGATAATACACCCTAAAACTACTTAATACTATTCTTTGTGAACAAAATTGAAATTTATTATGAAATAATATGGCACATGCCGCAAATATTAAAAAAATAATATTGATTTATCTCAAAAATCATCAAACATCAAAATCAACGCAGTACACCCGTTTCGGCACAGATGAATGGACACGCCACATATCCTCGGAAGTTACTGCGCCTTCCTGGAGAAGTTTTTGCATCCTCCGCGGCACGGACCGCGGTCCGTTCACCGCACCCGGTCTCGACAGATCATCCATGTAATCGCTCTCGAGCGTGAACTCCCGTTTTTCGGCAAACCACTGATTCAGGAACGGTTCTCTGACCGTGACCGAAGGATGAAGCGGCGTCTCGCAGGTCGCAAAATGCTTCACGACCCGTGACGGATCCATCCCGCATGCTTTTGCGAGAGCCGGCACATCCTCGCACGGCCCGGACTCCGCATGGATCTGCAGCGAGCAGTCAAGCTCGCCAGAAAGTGTAAGTGCCCGAGCAAGGACGCAGTTTGACGCATCCCAGACCTCGGGGGTCACCGGATAATGCGGTCTGCCCGACTTCAGGCCGATACACCGGCCTTCCCGAACATACTCTGCGGCGATATCCAGCGCCCCGCACATCAGTTCTTCTGCGTCTTCAAGGCTCATCCTTTCAGAGAGTCGCCCGATCTCGGCCGGGTGAACGCCTGCTACGGGATAGCAGACGCATCCGAGTTCGTTCACCATCTCAGAAACCGTGAGAAGCTCATCGAATACCTGACGGAAATCCGCTGGCGTGACCGGCGTAACGCCGCACGACCAGGAAGGAAGCGAGACGAGAACGATGTGCGTCCCGCCGGACCGCATGAATTCTTTCACGACCTCCGGTCCGACTCCCGTCCTCCGGTTGATATGGAAATGATCGTCCAGGATCGGAAACTTGTCCATCACTCGATGATCTTCATCAGCGGATAGCCGTTCTCGAACTTCAGGCTTGCACGGCAGACCGCGTCGCCGTATTTTGTGCCGATAACGACATCGTACATCGCTCCGGAAAGTTCCGAGTAGCCAAACGGATTCTCGTTCATCAGGGACTTGTCCAGACGGACTTTGATATCCATTACATACGGCTGAAGAGAGACCGCACTTTCGATAGCGGCCTCCACGATCTCTGCGGTCGAACGTGAGATGGGCGTTCCCACAAACTGGTGGTAGAGCGCTCCAAGTTTGATTGCCGCTTCGAACACGGCGTTTTCTCTGTCTGTTGCCATTTATTTTACCTCATGGGTGCGGTGAACTTGATGAGTCCGTTCCTCGGCTGGAACACTTCCCCGTCCATCCTCATTCTTTCCAGGATGTGTTCCACCTCATCCCTCTTATAATGATATTTGTTCTCCATCGTTTCCATGATCTGTTCCACCTTCGCCACCCGGTCGTCACTCGACTGGATCAGTGTTTCGATCGTCTCTTTGAGTTCGCGGCGGATCGCACGGCCCGAACGGGACGTCCCGGTGGTGATCTTGTCGATGTCGAGAGACCCGGTCTTCGCATCGTATGCCACCTGTCTCAGACAGGTATCCACGATCTTGACCACACGCTCTGCATCCTCCCGGTCGACCTCATCGGCAAGACGCACGCGGGCACTTGCTTCTGCGAGCCGGACGAGTGCTTCCAGTTGTCGTGCGGTGATCGGGACCGGTTTGTCGGAGTTTTCGTAGGCGACGCTTCTAAGACTCTGATAATACTGGACAAGAACTTCCTTCGCTTCCTCTTTCAAAAGAGGGAAGCAGTTACGCTTTGCGTAGGCCAGATACTTTCGGAGCATGGACGCATCGATCTCCGGCGTGACCGGAGCGAGTTCGCGTTTGAAGTACTCCTCATCCGCTCCCGGGATCGGGTACTTTTTGTGCCGCATCAGTTTTTCACCGGCCGAGTGGGCCTTGATGATGTGGCGTGCGATGTTGAGATCTCTCACAGCATCCGGCTGATCCTTCATGATGAAGATGAGATCGAAACGGGAGAGAAGGGACGGCGGCATGTTGATCTGTTCGGAGATGTTGGCATACTCGTCGAATCGTCCAAGCTTCGGGTTCGCAGCGCCGAGAAGGGAACAGCGTGTCCTGAGCGTAGCATTTATGCCGGCTTTTGCGATGGAGACCGACTGCTGTTCCATCGCTTCATGCAGCGAGGAACGGTCGTCTTTTTGCATCTTGTCCATCTCATCGACTGCAGCGATACCTTTGTCTGCGAGAACGAGTGCTCCGGCTTCGAGCGTCCAGCGACCGTCTCCCAAATCATCTTTGACCGCAGCGGCCGTCAGACCTGCCGAGGAAGCGGATTTTCCCGATGTGTAAATACCACGGGGAGCAAGTTTGATGACGTATCGAAGCAGCTGGGACTTTGCAATACCCGGGTCACCTACGAGAAGGATATGGATATCGCCGCGAAGATTTGTGCCGTCGGGCATTTCTTTCGGGATCCCGCCGAACATCTGGAGAGCGATCGCCTCTTTGACCTCTTCGTTTCCGTAAATAGTTGGAGCGATCGACCGGGCGATCTTGCCGTAGACACCCGGATCAGAGGCCATCTCTTTGATTGCGGTCTCATCCTCCTCCGAGATGTTGACCTCTTCGAATTCCTTGATGGAGATCTCGATCGAGTTGCATTCGAGGTAGAGATCGAAAACAGTACTCTTCTGACCGCTGACGATCCGCTGGACACTGCGTAATATCCCATTCACAATGACGCGGTCGCCCGGCGAGACTTTCCCGCAGAGATCGTCGATCTCGTCGATGTCGATGTTCTGGGGCTGCTCGCCGCCGCGTAACCCTTCGGGC
This sequence comes from Methanocorpusculum sp., assembly GCF_030655665.1. Taxonomy (NCBI): domain Archaea; kingdom Methanobacteriati; phylum Methanobacteriota; class Methanomicrobia; order Methanomicrobiales; family Methanocorpusculaceae; genus Methanocorpusculum; species Methanocorpusculum sp. Next base: position 100,319 of record NZ_JAUSPQ010000004.1, read on the forward strand.
GTCTCCTGCACCCGGAGTTTCTGCGAGTCGATGAAGGTCGATTTGCTCTGGACGAGCTCGAGCTTTTTCAGCGTACACTCGGCATGTCCGCACATATCAGGCTCGGAATACGAGCCGTAATCCTGCTTTTTGAAGGTGATATGACCGTTCACACAGCGGAATGCTCCGGTGACAAGTCGGGGACGGACCTCGGTGACCCGGCGCACGATTCCGTCGATGCTGAGAAATTTATTGATATCTTCTGCACGGATGTCCCTGATCTGGGTCTTTCGCGGAAGACGGATGAACCTGATATTGACTTTGCCGATGATCGTGTCGGAGATGTCGTTTCCTTCGACATCTTTTCCGGTGATGAGGTGTGAGGTCCGGATGGCGTCTTTTACATCTTCTAAGGTCTTACCCGGATGTTCGAGCAACTCGTCCGCGAGAACGACACCTATTTTTCCGTATTTTTCGAGGACCCCATAGTCTATCTCAAGGGAACGTTCGCTTGGGTATTCACGGGAGATCTTATTGAGTTCACTTTTGTATTTCTTTTTCAGAAACCCGGTCCACTCCTCGACCCGGTCTACGACTTCCAGTTCAACTGCCATGTTCCTCCTTATCGTTATACTTTGGCGTCGGGAGATATGAATATATTATGACATTCAGCATTGAGTAACCAGATACGAGGCCGTGGTTTTTGAAAGAAGATCGCCGTCGACACTGCCGCGTCTGACCTCTGCTTCGGCGAAGATGATGCGTCTCCCTTTCCGGATGATCTTTGCGACGGCGAAGATCTCGTCGTCTTTTGTTCCGCGTATGAACTCTGTCGTTTCCGAGATCGTCGTGGTGCCGGACCCGGGATCGAGTTCTGCTAAAATCGCAAGCGCGATCGCTTCGTCCGCGAGGATGACGTAAAATCCTCCCTGCAGAAACCCGACGCCGTTGTGAAGTTTATCCGAGGCGTTCATTTTGAGAACGGCCGTACCGCCGCCCCATGAGACCGGGGTGATCCCAAGGGTCATGAAGGTAGGGTTCGCGGCCGCGCCTATCGATGCGATCTTTTCTGCGTATTCGTGCATGTGAATAGATTCTCTTTCCGGGAAAAAGAGAGTTCCGATTTTCTGCTTCGACGGACAGGTCTAAATAGGCTACGGAATAATACTCCAGCATGCAACCATCTCTCGACGTGAGAAACCCTGCCACGAATGAAGTCATCGGCACTATACATAACGCCACGCCCGATGATGTAGACAATTTTGTGAATGCTGCCGCGGACATCCTGCCGTCCTGGGAAAAGACGGCGGCATCGAAGCGTGCCGTGATGTTTGTGAATGCCGCGGCCCTGATTAGGGCACGGGCTGACGATCTCGCCGTTCTGCTGACGACCGAGCAGGGAAAACCTCTGCGTGAGGCCAAGGACGAGATCCTCGGATCCGCTCATGTGTTCGAGTATTATGCCTCGGTCTCTGGGAGTATCCCGGGTGATGCCCGGAATCTTCCGGGATACGGGTATCTGAATGTTGTCAGAAAACCGCTCGGCATCTGTGCCGCGATCATTCCCTGGAACATGCCGGTGATGATCTTTGCCTGGAAGGTAGGGGCCGCACTCACCTGCGGGAATACCGTTCTCGCAAAACCCTCGAAGACCGCGTCCCTCACGATCCTGAAGATCGCGGAGGCCATGCATGATGGAGGTTTTCCAAAAAAAGTTCTCCAGGTCGTGACCGGATCCGGCGAAGGGACCGGTTCTGCGCTTGTCACCCACCCGGATATCCGGCACATCTCGTTTACGGGCTCGATTATGTCGGGAAAAGCAGTTTCACTTCTCGCGGCCCCGCATCTGAAAAAACTGACGCTGGAACTTGGCGGGAACGACAGTTTCATCGTGACGAAAACGGCCGATGTCGACGCCGCGGTAAAAGCAGCGGTCAGGAACCGGTTCTACAACTGCGGGCAGGTCTGCACATCGGCAAAGCGGATACTGGTGGATGCATCGCTTGCCGATGAATTCGTCCGCAAAGCGGAGATCATGCTTTCCGGCTACGTTGTGGGGAACGGTCTTGACAAAGTGAACATGGGCCCAATGAACAATCCGGGTCAGCTGGCAGAGATCGAGGCTTCGGTCGAGAGTATCCTCGCAAACGGCGATGCTCAGCTGGTTTACGGCGGGAAAAAACTGGACATGCCCGGAAACTTCTATGCTCCAACACTGCTGAAGAATGTGAGTCCGCTCGCGGTCTCCGAAGAGATCTTCGGGCCGGTGATGTCGGTGATCCCATTCAAGAACGCGGATGAAGCTCTGGATATTGCAAACTCAACGGTTTACGGTCTGGGCTCTTCGGTCTGGACATCGGATATCGCGACGGCCCAAAACTTCGCCGAGTCGCTGAGATGCGGGGTCGTCTGGGTGAACAAGCATCTGACCCTTCCGCCGGAGATGCCGTTTGGAGGGGTCGCAAGCTCCGGGTTCGGACGGGAAAACGGGCGGGACTTCGTGTATGAGTACACGGAGCCGAAGAGTATTTTGTTTGGGTGAAGCGGGTTGGCGACGAAGTCGACGACCTCAGCGGAGCAAATCTTTGATTTGCGACTGCGGGGAGGAGCCGACTGGCTCGCCCTCAGTTGAGGGTTTCCGCTTTCAGCGTCCACCCCGCAAATCCGCGATAAGAAGGAAATGGAAATAGATCGTTGAGATTGTAAATCCGACTGGGTTTTTCCATCTCATGTTTTTCACCGGCGGGCATCACACGAAATTCACGAAAATAATACGAAAACACGAAAAAAGAAAATCAGCTGGGTGTTGACCCCTATCTTACCCTCCCCCGTCCCTCGCAAGTCTATCGACTTGCTCGGCTGAGGTCGTCCGCTTTCAGCGTCCAACCCGCCCCCACACCAAATCCACAAAAATCAACGAAATTCACGAAAAGGGGGGACAGGGGTGGGGGAATGGCAACTCTTCTTTTTTCAAAAGGAGGTGGTGTGAGCTCTTTTCTTATTCGGGGTGCGGGGAAGTGACTGCGGGCTGCCCCATAGGGGCGGCCTCAGCTGAGGCTGGGTGAGCCGATAGGCTCGCCCTCAGCGGAGCAAACCGAAGGTTTGCGATCCGGCGCGGAGCGTCCCGCGGTGGAGATATCTTTTTTTTTTGATTCGGAAGAGGTTTTTTTTCTCTTTTTTGCGGGAGTGTACGTCGGTTTCGTGTACAGGATTATTATGGAATCATAAGATAAAACCAACCGCGAACCGCAAATCAGAGATTTGCTCTCCGACTCGCTTCGCTCGCTTGAATCGGCACGAATCTCGCCCTTCGGGCTCTCAGAATCGGATTTGCTATTCCTCACTCTCGCAATCCAGCTACGCTGTCTTGCTCCTCCCTCATCGGGAACGTTCGGGCAAATCCTGTCTCCGCCCCAGCGGCTCCCGTAAGAATAAGTTGGTACCCTTACAAATAATGGGGTGAATATTATACTTTTTTATCATTATATTTCAGAATATAGTCTAATTTATCTCTAGCCTTACTCTTCCAATTTTGATCTCTATATATCTTTTCAGATAATACATCATACTCACCTATAACCACATCACCTCGAGAATACTTCATTTTTAATTTATTGTAATTGGCAACTTCCTTCTCAGATAATTCATCAAAAAAGAAGAAATGTCCCATTTTATTACCAACCTTTGGTTTCCAGTCTTTCATTTTATTAACCAGATTTTTCATCTCTCCATCAAGATCAGTTGTCTTTGCTGAAACCTTGCATTCCCCAAAGATTACTGTGCCATCATTACGCACATAGGTTACATCAATTTCATGTTTATTTTGAGCAATATTCCAATCTAAGTTCTTTGAAGTGTCTGGACTGCGAGATAAATCATAATATGTCAGCAATTCCATTATCAATCCCCTTGCAGAATGAAGTACATCTTGTGTTGTTTCAAGCCTTTTTTGGATTTCACGAACTTTCTGATTTGCTCGCGCTATTTCTTTATCTTGGCGTTGGATGACTGAAACTGAATGTTCATTTTGGGTTGCAACATCAATTCCCATAACATACTTTTCAAAAGTCTCTTTTTTAACCTCAAATGAAACAACATTAAGATATTGCATATATCGTTGGATATCATTATCAATCAACTGATGATAATAACCGCCAGTTCCTGAATAATCAGTGTCGGTATCAAAAAATACAATCCAACCAGAGTAATCCATTGCAGAGCCATATCCTTCCATCAGAATTGCATAACTATAATCATAACCCTTAAAACAGTGATGTTTGAAAATGCGAACCTGAACTTGCTCTGGGTTTTTCATTTGATTTTTTATTGTAACTGCTCCAATCAATAATGTCCTGAAAGCGATCATTCCAGAGAAAGGACCTGCTGAAGCATCGAGAAAACCCACATGATACCAAAGAAAAACTTTGTCAAGTTCTTCTTGTAATGATTTGTTAGGTATTTTATTTAGTTTATCAAAGATAGTTGAAAGCGACTCTTTTGAAAGTTTCGTATCATTTTTGAATGAATATAGATACCAGTCCTTTTCATGGTCATTATCAAGATCGAGAAAAATGTGGCCATATAAATGATCATAAATATATTGGATTTCATACCAATTTTCTGTATTATGTAAATATTTCAAACATTCTGTATCCAGTATATTTGGAAATAATTGATCTATTAAATATTCCAGAGAATAACAGTAACCACGGATTATCGTGTCCTTCGCCCCATAATCATCTGATTTGATATATTCCTCCCATTCAGGAGTTCCCTCTATTATTACATCCTCCTCTTTTGAGGAGTGTAATGGAGTAAATGCCTCAGCGTATGGAATCCCACTACCTCGAATACATGAAAAATATAGCCATATAGTTCCTTCAATCAAATGTGAATATAATTCGTTTTTAGAATTAGGAAAATCAGAATAGGCATTTTCTTTGAGATGATTAGCAAAGATATCCAGAACATTACGCTTCAAGTCGTTGAGTGGATGCCGAGATTTTGAAAAGTTTTTTGATGACTTGATCCTTTTAACATCGTAGCTCAGGATATAGAGTAAAGATGCTTTCTCACATGTGCGATCCATTTCTTCGGGAGGAACACCAGCGAACACTGCGCGATCAAAAGCAGGATCAGATGTTAATCCAAATGTTTCATCATAGCAAATTCCTTTAGCAAACCATCCCACAATTAAACCAATGCAGTATAAATAACCGGGTAAGAGTTCGTCTATATTGATATCTGGATATTTTTTATCTATCCACGAAGTAAATGATTTGGCATCAGAAAGAATATCATAACAACCAATTGCCCCATATATTGCATTAACTCCACGTGGACCCAATACTAATTTTGAATCATTTTTTGTTGTAACCATATTATGTAATGTGTTGTTTAAGCAAGAGAAATAGATTTACGTTGATTGAGATTTTTTAAAAATGAAAAGTATGAGCCGCCGGGGCGGCGACAGGATTTGCCCGAACGGTCCCGATGAGGGAGGAGCAAGACTGCAAAGCAGGCTTGCGATAGTGAGGAATAGCAAATCCGATTCGCTCGCCCGAAGGGCGGATTCGCGCCGATTCGCGGTTGGTTTTTTCTCTTGCGTCTACGCTAATACCTTACACGAAATCGACCTACACCCCACGAGAGGCATTTTTTGGTTATCATCGCCCCACCCCCCTCACTCTTCCGGATCAATCCTTTCAATATTCTGAAGAATGCTCTGGGCTACAAACACCGAGACATTGTTAACGAGACCGAAACAGAGCATTTGACCATTATTTTCAAGAATTGCGATCGTTCCCTGGCGATCATGATAGAACTGCGCGAGGACTGGCAGCCTCTGTTTTTTGGAGGAAAACGGCAATTCCATCGTCGTCATAGGGATCCCGCGCTTGACCATATAACATTTGATCGGGGAGAACTTTGCCATTTTTTTATCTTTAACGACGATGTAAACAGGTATCCGCTTTGCGGCTTCTTTGATATCGTCGGCATATCTCTGCAGGATCCGTTCATCGAAACAGAGGAGAAGAACTTCCTTGCAGGAACGTTTTAGTTCCATCCGGATCTGCGTGTCTATCGCAAGATCTGTCTGGAATTCATGAACGCCGACTATTTTCGTTCCCAGAGGGTAGCAGACATTCTGAAGTTCGGTGAGGCAGTTGGTCATGCGTTCCAGATTATTGAGAGTTTCTTTCACCAGACGAAGCGAGACTTTTTCCACCGGTTCGGCGGTGTAATAGACCGGCTTCTCCCACGAACGAGTAATGAAGCCTTTCTGCTCGAGGATATTTAAGACATCATACACCCGGCCGCGGGGAACACCGCTGAACTCATGGATCTCGAACGCGGTAAGAATCCCGCGGCTGAAGATGGTCACATAGATCTTGGCTTCATACTCCCGCATTCCGCAGGAGATCAATTGCTCCTGGATCGACAGAAGGGGATCTTCAGGCATTCCCGCATCCGTCATAACTGCATATCTCTTTCATACTATCTCATAAACACATTGTTTCAAGATAAAGTTTCTGTAATCAATCAGACACCTGGTTTTGCCGACTGGACATTACGCTTGTCCCTGACATTTATTTGGTATTTCAGACAGAATTCCGGGGAATTTCCCTGAGATTCCCCACCTGGAAAAACACCGCTCGTTCCGGTTTTAGAGTGACATTTTCTTTATCATAACCAAGGAGTAAGTATCAGCTTGATAAAAAATGATAAACTTATGTGATTTAACCGGAAAAGTCGCGGTCGTCGCAGGGGCCTCCAGCGGTCTTGGCGCCGATGCGGCTCGTGCATATGCCGAAGCAGGGGCAAAAGTTGCCATGCTCGCCCGCAGAACGGACAAACTCGAAGCAGTCGCAAAAGAAATTACCGAAAAAGGCGGAGATGTGTTCACCTATCCGTGCGATGTAACAAACGAACAAAGCGTCAAAGAGGCGGTGGACGCGATCGTCAAACATTACGGAACGATCCACATTCTCTTCAACAACGCCGGTATCGCCCAGCGCGGAACGGTCGAGACCCTGACCGTAAAAGAGTGGGACCTTTCGATGGATACCAACGTCAAAGGCATCTATCTCATGAGCAAGTATGTCATCCCCCACATGAAAGCCCAGAACTATGGTAAGATCGTCAACACTGCATCGATCAATGCAGTACTCGGCGACAAAGGTGAAATGTTCGTCCGCCACGTGTACAACACGTCGAAAGCTGCCGTTCTTGGTCTGACCCTTGGTATGGCAACGTCGTACGGACAGAACAACATCACGGTCAATGCAGTCGGACCCGGGCTGTTTGAATCAGAAATGACGGAAGGCACATTATTCAAATCCGATGCGTTCATGACCCAATACAGCAAAATGTGTCCGCTGAACCGCCCGGCAAAACGCGGAGAACTGAACGGAACTATCCTCTACTTCTCCAGCGATATGTCGAGTTACGTCACCGGTCAGTTCGTGGTCGTGGCGGGCGGTACCGAGCTCGTATAAACTCAAAAAATATTTTTTTCTTTTTTTCGGAACGCAGTCACGCGTGATGAGTTTCGCGATACAGCGCTGAAACAGCGTTCAGTGTTTTGAATCCCTTATCCGTGATCACGTAATCTCCCCGCTCATGACGCTGAAGGATCATGCCTGAGTCGGTGAGTTTTTTGATATGAAACAGCAGATTCCCGCCGCGTAATCCGGTCATGCTCGAGAGATCGGAAAAGGTCCGTGTTTGTGCCGCAAGTGACTTGAGGATCTGAAAACGCAGGATGTTTGCTACCGGTTCGAGCAGATCTTTTACGGCCGTTTCTTCCGGGATATCCGTGATGATGTCGTCAGTGCTGCCGTTTTCTGCATAAATACCGAGAGACTGCATAAGATCGACCTGCTTTTCAAAAAGACGATAGACCTGCGAAAAACAGGTATCACACCGGTCAAACGGTCCCGCTTCCCGCATGCCTTTCAACTGTTCCCGGTATGATCGGATGATCTCCTCGGAGACCTGACCGTCTCTGATATGCTTTGATGTGTTCTGCAGAAAATCCAGAAACACGCCGTAACATTTGTCCCGCATCCCGCAGTCGGCAACCATATTCGCCGAAAGTTCCGACTTCGCTGTGTCCAGCTGATCATTGACGAAAAGCCCGGCATAATTCTGCTTAAGATCAGTAAGAGCAGTTTGAACATGCTGCTGATTTGCATGTTCGATAAAGCGTTTCAGATCCATACGGAGACCTGTGACCTCTGACTTTAGTTCACGGATCTCCGTTAATGATGAACTCAGTGTTGTTCCCATGATGCTTCTTTTCCTATTAACCTCATTAGTAATGCACACTCATTAACCCGCAGGGTCATTATTCTGTATCAGCACGCTTTGTATATTTTAATGACGCTCTTGTATATAAATATAACACGACTATAAGTATCTGGTGAAAAAGATGCCAACATGGAAATACACAGGCAAAACAGTGACACAGGCAAAGGCAGAAGAATCCCTCAAATCGATCAAGGGAGCATGCTTCGGGTGCGAGACCCACAGTCCGGACTGTCCGATCGCAAAGGCCGCAGGAGAGATCGCCGGCATGCCCGGATTTGAAGCCCTTTCCGTAAAGGAGCAGATCCACGCACAGATCAGCGGGGCACTTGCGGGAGCAAACTTCCCGATCAAAACACCCGGCGATCTTATTGCAGCGTTTCCAAACGGTGCAGACACGACCTGTCAGGCCGGCGATCTGAAGATGACCGCGGGTGAAGCAGGCACACTTCTTACGGCAGCGGATTTCCCGTTCAAGAGCGCGAAGTCGGTCGCCGATATGATCGTCGAGCGGGCCGGACTTTAAGCACGGAAATTCCTTCGTTAAAGGATCTCAGCAGGGTGAAAAACCCGAACATTTTTTTTCTTTTTTTCTCAGGTATGATGAGGGCCGATACCGGAAGATTTCCCGATGAACAAATCTTTTTTACTCATGCCGGGTATTATTATCTCAATGAACACAGGCAACCTCGAAGAACTTGCCCTCATCACAGACCAAAAGATCCTCGCAGTCTGGGCTCTGGATTGTGCCGAACGTGTTCTCCCCATCTTCGAAGAAAAATATCCAAACGACCCGCGTCCCCGCGAGGCTTTGGAGGCAGGACGTGCCTGGGTCCAGGGGGAGATCCGGGTCGGCGAAGCGCAAATAGCCGCATTTTCTGCACATGCAGCTGCACGAACCGCGGCGGGCGATCCACCCGCATCCTTCGCGGCCCGTGCTGCTGGTCACGCCGCAGCAACTTCGCACACGTCCGGTCACGCGCGATCCATGCCGCAGACTACGCCGTAAAAGCTGTTTCCCCCGATCAGAAAAACGGGGAGCGTGCCTGGCAGTACAATCATCTGCTTAAACTCACGTCTGATATCCAAAGCCTTTGAACGAAATCCATACGCAAGGTCCCGCAGAAACCATAATATCACACGCAGAACCTCTAATCTGATAAGGAATACCCGGCATGTTTCAAAAAATACGACGTCTCTTCGCTGACCCGCCTCAACCGGCAGAAATCTGCCAGCCACAAAATACTACCCCTGAGCAGATCATCGAAAGACTGGAGAGAGAAGCGGCAGAAGGGAAGGTCGACGCGATCTACCTGCTCGGCATGGCATATTATTCCGTGGACGGTGCGGCAAAGGATCCCGGGCAGGCAAAAGCGTGGTTTGAAAAAGCAGCTGCAGAGGGAAATACTGCGGCCATGCGGAACCTTGCCGAGATGTATACGGCCGGTAACGGAGTGGAAAAAGATCCCGTGAAAGCAAAAGAATGGGTGCGAAAAGCAGAAGAGATCGAGATAATGCTCAAAGCTCTCGGGTTGGTCTGGGGTGTCGCGGAATGATGCCGGAAACCGATTCCCGAAAAAGGGTCATACAGTCCAGTTGAAAATCATTATATGCAAATATGTGCATATAGTAATATATGTCATCACTGTGTCTTTACGAAGCAAAAGATCCTGACAAAATGTGATACAAACCCCTACATTTCCCGAAACGATCTTCAAAGCATTCGGCGATGTAAGCAGACTTTGGATACTTTCCCTCCTGCAGGATCACGTAGCCTCACGATCCTCTGAAAAATGTGATTAATCATGACCGAAGAAAATAATACCTCAATATTTGAAACGAAGAAGAAAACGATCACCGGGACGCAGACCTGCGGATGCGCTGACAACTGTTGCGAGACCCCTGCGATCCAGACGACCACGAGCAAGATCATCTTCGCTGACAGGCTTGACCATCTCCTTGCCCGGTTGGGCTGGAACCGGTTAAACCACAGCGTCGAACCCGGCCTGTACCGGCTCGGAGATCCGGATGCAGAATCCCCGGTTTTTGCATCGGCAAACTATACCCTGAGCTTTGATGCCCTCCGTTCCTCTCTTGCAGGGATCGATGCATGGATCCTTGTCCTGGATACGAAGGGGATCAATGTCTGGTGTGCTGCCGGAAAAGGGACGTTTGGGACAGATGAACTCGTCCACAGAATAGAATCCACAGGCCTTGCCGGTATCGTCTCGCACCGTAAGATCATCGTGCCCCAACTTGGAGCACCGGGTGTCTTCTGGCCGGAAGTGGTGCAGAGGACGAAGTTCATTGTCGAGTACGGTCCGGTCCGGGCAAACGACCTGCCGGAGTACCTGAAAACGCACACGGCGACCCCTGACATGCGGTGTGTCAAGTTTTCCTTGCGGGACCGGCTGGTACTGACGCCTGTTGAATTCATGCACTTTGCGCTCCCGACCGTAGCAATATCAGCGGCCCTCTGGTTCCTTGCCGGGCCTTTTGCAGCACTTGCCGCGGTATCAGCGGTCCTTTCCGGGACCGTACTCTTTCCACTGCTGCTGCCCGTTATCCCAACACGGGACTTTTCGACCAAAGGGATGATCCTTGGCGTGATCGTATCCCTTCCCTTCGCATATGTTTTCGGGACAACGCCAGGACTACCGATGTGGGCCGGGGCCCTTTCAGCGGTTGCAGCCCTTCTCCTCATCCCGGCGGTGATCGCGTATCTTGCCCTGAATTTCACCGGCTGCTCAACGTTCACCTCACGGATGGGGGTCAAAAAGGAGATCTTCTCGTATGTCAAGGTCATGGCGGGAATGGCGGCAGTCGGCGTGATAAGCGGCATTATTCTTGGCGTATCAAAGATCATGGGGGTGATCTGATGTTCAATTCCTATACCGAAACCAGCCTTTCCTTTGATTCGGCGCTTTGTATAAACTGCAAACGCTGCACGCAGGTCTGTCCCCATGCGGTCTTTACTGCAGGCCCGACATGTGTATCCCTCGATCGGCCGTCTGCCTGCATGGAATGCGGAGCCTGCGCTCTCAACTGCCCTGTCCAGGCAATAACCGTTCAGAGCGGGGTCGGCTGTGCGTGGGCGATGATCGGTGCCGCGCTCCGGGGAAAGGATATGGACACAGAATCCTGCTGCGGTGAGAACGGTTCGTGCTGCGGGAATTCCGGATCGAAACAAAAAGCCTCGGTCTGCGATTGCGGAAAGAAGGAGCGATAACTGGTATTTTGGAGCAGAGCCCTGCATTTGGGGGTACTCTCTGAAAAACCCGGATGAACACAGGGTCTGAACCCTATTTCAAAAATCTATTTTTTACCGTGAGCACCGTTTAGGGATCAGTCATACATTCTCTTTCAAAATCATTATATGCAAATATGTGCATATAATAATATATGTCGTCGATGGTTATTTTTGAATCAAAAACCCCTGACAAAACCACGTATGAGTATCTCCAGACAACTGAACTCATAGACAAACTCAATCCCTCAGGAATTGAGATTTCCCGTGCAATCTGGGATACAAACACCAACGTCCGCCATCTTGTAGAGAAACATGGTGAAGAAATTCTTCCGGCAGTGGTGGTAAATGATTTCATCATGATCACCGGAAGATACCCGTCAAAAGAAGAAATCAGACAGATTCTTCATGTACCTGACAAACTTATCGCAGAAGAATGCCAGGGATGCGGGTGTTGTTGTATCCAGGGATACGAATGCGATGAGTGATCCAGAAACGATCTTCAAAGCATTCGGCGATGCGACCCGACTTCGGATCCTTGCCCTCCTGCAGGATCACGAGTTATGCGTTTGCGAGATCGAAGCAGCACTCTCCCTCTCCCAGCCCAACGCATCACGCAGCCTGACGATCCTGAAAAACGCTGGCATCATCCAGAGCAGAAAACAGGCACAATGGACCTACTACAAAATCAGCGATGATTTTTCCGCCGTCTACCCTGACCTTTCCAGAGCCCTGGAAAACATCTGTGCCGGATTGCCGTCGACAAATGCAGACAAAGACGCCTTGAAAAAATGCAGACAAACACGATCCTGCGAAAAATGTGATTAATCATGACCGAAGAAAAAAAGACCTCAATATTTGGAAAGATGAAGAAAGCGATCACCGGAGAAAACTGCTCCTGCTGCTGTAATATCAAAATTGTGCCGGAAAAACCCGGATGTGATGACGAAGCCGGGTCGAAAGACCAATGCGGAGAAAACTGCAGCTGCCGTAAATCTGAATGAGTTTTGTGGATACGCTCCTCGCGGCCGGTCAGTATTTCCTGATCATAGCCCTGGAGCTTACAGCACTATTCATCGTCGTCTGTCTGATCGTCGGGGCACTGAACGTCTATGTCCCCAAAGAGAAGATGCAGAAGGTCCTCGGGCACTCCGGCTCGGTCAGGGGAAGCGTTATCGGGGCGGCGTTCGGTGCAATAACCCCATTCTGCTCCTGCTCGACGATCCCGGTCACCCTGGGATTTCTGAAGTCAGGCGTGGCATTTTCCAGTGCCATGTCCTTCCTTTTCGCGTCCCCGCTTCTGAACCCGGTCATTCTCGCGATGATGCTCGTCATATTCGGACCCGAGATCACCATCGTGTATGCGGTCCTGATGTTCACTCTAGCCGTATTGATCGGGCTGACCCTTGACAAGCTCAGGTTCAAAAAATACGTCAAACCGGTCGCGGTCGAAGGAATGACCGAAGAGACCGGCACAAAACTACAGAGGATCGTCGGGTTTGCCTGGACCACGTTCCGACAGATGATCCCCTATCTCCTGCTCGGAGCAGCGATCGGCGCATTCATCTACGGATTTCTGCCGGCCGACTGGATCCTGGCCGTCGCGGGACCAGAAAACCTGTTCGCGATTCCTGTCGCCGCGCTCATCGGGATCCCGCTCTATATCAGAGCAGAGACAATTCTCCCGATCAGTGCCGCCCTCTTAAGCAAAGGAATGGGGGCGGGGACCGTGGCCGCCCTTCTGATCGGCGGGGCAGGCATGAGTATCCCCGAGATCACCATGCTTTCGGCGATCTTTAAGAAACAGTTCGTTCTGGTGTTTGTCGCAACGATCTTTATTTCGGCCGTGGTGACCGGATTAGTCGTGCAGGTGATCATATGAAACGTATCGCCTTTCTCTGCGTCAAAAACTCCTGCAGATCACAGATAGCCGAAGCTCTCTGCCAGCATCTCGGCGGCGATATCTTCATCTGTTATTCGGCAGGCAGTGATCCGGGCGAATCCGTCGACCCGACGGCGATCCGGTTCATGCAGGAACATTACGGGATCGATATGCGTGGAATGAGTCCGAAACCTATCTCCGATCTGCCGAAGATCGACATCGTTGTCACGATGGGCTGCGGGGTCGCCTGCCCCGTCATTCCCGGAACACGGCGGATCGAATGGCATATCGACGACCCGGTCGGAAAAGGAGACGAGGCGTATCGTTTGGCGATCACTGAAATAGAAGCAAATATAAAAACATTGATAGAGTGATGTTATGACAGAGAACAGCAGCGCAGGAATCGGGATATTCGGCAAATATCTTACCATCTGGGTGATCATCTGCATGATCATCGGGGTTATGATCGGCAAATTCCTACCGTTCATCCCGAAATTTCTCGGAACGTTCGAGTATGCCGGTGTTTCGATCCCCATCGCGATACTCATCTGGGTAATGATCTACCCGATGATGCTGAAAGTGGATTTTCAGAGCATCAAATATGTCGGAAAAAATCCAAAAGGACTCGTTCTCACCTGGGTCGTGAACTGGCTGATCAAACCCTTCACGATGTTTGCGATCGCCGGATTCTTCTTCTATATCGTATTCAGTGCCCTCATCCCTGCCGGCCTTGCGCAGGATTATCTTATCGGCGCCGTGCTTTTAGGTGCAGCTCCGTGTACGGCAATGGTGTTCGTCTGGAGTTATCTGACGAAAGGAAACGCCGCCTATACGGTCGTCCAGGTCGCAACGAATGATCTGATCATTCTTGTCGCATTCGTCCCGATCGTCGCATTCCTGCTCGGGATAAGCGGCATCAGTGTTCCGTGGGCCACCCTGTTCCTTTCGGTCGTCCTGTTTGTCGTGATCCCCCTCCTGGGCGGGGTCATAACACGGATGTATCTCATCAGGAAAAAAGGAGAGGAGTATTTTACCCGGACATTCCTCCCGAAGTTCGACCATATCACCATCATCGGTCTGCTGCTCACCCTCGTGATCATTTTTTCGTTCCAGGGAACGGTTATTCTGGAAAATCCACTGCACATTCTTCTGATCGCCGTGCCGCTGATCATTCAGACCGTGCTGATATTTTTTATCACCTACGGAGCAGGCAGGCTGTTGAACCTTCCTCACAGCATCGCAGCCCCGGCAGGTATGATCGGCGCCTCGAACTTCTTTGAATTGGCCGTCGCGGTATCGATCGCGCTGTTTGGAACCAACAGTCCGGTCGCTCTCGCGACGATCGTCGGGGTCCTGGTCGAAGTTCCGGTCATGCTGATGCTCGTGAAAATCGCAAACGCCACAAAAGACCGGTTCCCGAATACGGATCTGGACTGAGTTACATTTTTGCAGGTTCTTCAGCGAAGATCCTGCCCTTTTCCGTTATCCTGTAGATGATCCAGTTCCCCTGCTGTTCAGATACGATCAGACCATTCTCCTTCATGATATTCAGATGATAGGAGAGTTTCGATCCTGAAATCCCGATACACTCCCGAATCACACAGACACACAGCGGCTGGATCGTGAGGAGACAGAGAATAGTAATACGAACCGTATCGGATAATGCGTGATGCGTCGAGCTTATTTCCTCAATTTGTTCCGGAGAGGGTAAACGTTCGCGGAGTCCTTTCACGCCGCCAACTGCGTTTAGATCGCACCGGATTATCTCAGGAATCCCGGACCGTGAAATCGGCTCTATAGTGGATTTTGCTGATGGGTTTTTGATTGTCATATTATGTCTGAGCTATTTCAAATTATTATGAAATGCATAGATATAAATAATTTCTCAGACAATAATGAGTTCAATAAAAATTGAAATCGTTTTGTGAGAGGTGAAAAAATGCTAGATTTACTAATCGGCTCACTCCTGCTTGGATGGGAGACCCTGCTGGGGTATTTATCCCAACATGTTGTGACATGCCTTATTCCTGCGTTCTTCATCGCCGGCGCAATTGCAACATTTATCAAAAAAGATGCAATTCTCAAATACTTCAGCCCGGAGACGAATAAGCTTGTATCTTATGGTATCGCGTCAATTTCCGGCACCGTACTTGCGGTTTGCAGCTGCACGATCCTGCCGATGTTTGCCGGCATTCTCAAAAAAGGGAGCGGACTTGGACCTGCCATTACGTTCCTCGTTGCGGGACCTGCAATCAACATTCTTGCGATCATCTACACTGCTCAGGTACTTGGACTCGATCTTGGTCTCGCACGGGCATTAGCGGCCGTAGTTATTTCAATTTTGATCGGATTGATTATGATGAAGCTGTTTCCCGCTCACGATACTGAGACGAGAAAGACGTTCGGAGCAGCACGCAAAGCCGCGATCGCGAGCGAAGCTACCCGGCCAAAATGGGTCGTTCCGGTATTCTTTGTCTTACTGGTTGCGATTCTTCTGGTCGGAACTTCTGCATTAGATGCTTTTATCCGACTCTTCATTGTGTTCTTAATCACGATTGTGATCGCCTATCTGCTGATTTACTATTTCACCCGTGATGAAGTAACCGACTGGGGGATGGAGATCTGGGACCTGACGAAAAAAATCTTCCCGATTCTCATTATAGGTACATTTGCTCTTGGTGTCCTTTCGTTCTTCCTTCCGGCAGAAGTGTTCAAACCATTCATTGGCGACAACTCAATTCTTGCAAATTTGTTTGCTGCCCTTGTAGGAACGATCCTCTATATGCCGACACTTCTTGAAGTTCCGGTCATTGGAACAACACTGGGATACCTGACAGGATCCATGGCGAAAGGCCCTGCCCTCGCACTTCTCCTCACCGGCCCTACAGTCAGCCTGCCGAGTCTTCTTGTTCTCTATCGTCTCATCGGCGGAAAGAAGACGGTGGTCTATGTATGTCTGATCATAGTTTTTGCGACCATAGCAGGTTTTGTCTTCGGGAATGTATTCTAAGGAGGCATAAAAAATCAGGAAGGATAGAAAGAAACAGCAGGGAAGAGTTGATTCCCTTCCCAAAAACCTATTACAAAAAAAATTGAATATACACTGGAACTATTATGACAAAAATTGAAATTCTCGGAACAGGATGTGCAAAATGCAAACGGCTTTTTGCCAACACCGAACAGGCTGTAAAAGAACTGAATATTACCGTCGATCTGGTCAAGATCGAAAAGCTTGATCAGATCGCCGAACGCGGCGTGATGATGACGCCTGCCCTGATCATTAATGATGAGATCGTGGCCGAAGGCCGGGTCGCGGATGTGAAAGAGATCAAAGCATTGTTAACGGAGTGAAAAAGTATGACAGAAAAACCAACATGTTCGTGCGGACAGAATGAACCAAAACGGCTTCTCTTCCCATGTGCCGGCCAGTCAAACACCGGACAGATCACAAACCTCGCAGCGATTCAGCTGACGGAAGAAGGCTATGGAAAAATAGTCTGTACTTCACTCCTTGCAACCGGTAGTGAAGGACTGGTAAAATCTGCAAGAGATGCGGAAGAAGTAGTTGCTCTTGACGGCTGCCCAATGTCCTGTGCAGCAAAGATCGCAGAGGGACAAGGCGTTGAGGTAGGACAAAAAATTATCGTGACTGAACTTGGAATCGCCAAAGGACCGTCAAAATCCTACACGACAGATGATATCGAGAAGGTCGTCGCTGCCTGCTGGGCCGGGAATGGGCGAAAGAACGAGCCGGTGAAAAAAGGTTCAGACAATAAAAAATCCACGTGCGGATGCGGCGGATCGTGCAAGTGATCAGAAGAGGTCGAATGTGCCAATTACGTTGATTACCTGTTCGGGTATTTCAAACACCGGGAAACTGACTACCCAGGCCGCCCTTGCTCTCTTACAGAGGAGACCGGGCGGATATCTCTGGGTGCGTGCAGAGCAGGGAGCCGATATGCTTGCAGATGGGATCGACGATGCGGATTGTGTGATCGTGCTTGACGGCTGCACTGACTGCTGTGCAAAGAAGAAGCTTGCCGAGGCAGGATTCACCCATGACCATCATGTGATCACGACGGAGATCGGGATCACGAAGAACGGTATGGCGGACGTGCAGTTTGCCGAGATCGAGAAGGTCGTAAACACGATTCTGCAGGTGAAGCGGGAATGATCCACTTTTTTGAAAAGCAAAAAAGAAAATTATTGTGTATCGTACAGTTTCACGACATCACGCATTTGAGAAGCATATTTGTAGATATCCGGCGTTGACGTAATTGGATACTTCTCCTCTTTTCCATTGACAAATATCGTGATGTAACGCTTTGTCTGACTATTGAAATGTAACCGGCAGATGGGTTTTCGGTTATTATCATCCAAAATAATGCCGCAGTATGTTTTTACATCCCTCATTATAACCCGTGTGGGATCCACCGTATCACTCAGAATCGCACGAACGATTAAAAATCCCTCCCTTTCCTCATCAGTGGTGATAATGTCTGACTCTTCCTCGACATTTTCTTCAATTTCTTTTGGTTGTTCGGGTATTTCGGGGGACATCGCAGATTTGAGACGGTCATTGATGATATCATTGATGAACTGATGCAAGGCACGCTTGGTTATTTCCGTGAAGTTATTTACTACATTTTTGGTGAGAAGCCCATCGTAAATCTGATGTGCAAAATATTTCACGAAATCCTGCGACGGATTTTCCATCTCCTGAGCAAGGATAAGCTTCATCGCTTTGATATATTTCATATTCATAGCAGACGGCAGGATCTTATCCACATTGAAGCTCTCCTTTCTGAATTGTTTTAAATTCTCCGCACTTTGCTCAGTGAGATTAAGCAGATCCACATCAAGGAAAGGTTTTGTGTCCATCTTGTTTAGAGCTTCGCAATCCGAATAAAACAGATACTTTACCCCATTTGTCAGAATACCGATTTTTGCAGGACCCACAGAGAAATAGCGGAATAGTTGTGACATGTGAACCGTTGCCAGATCAGTACCAACGGTTTTACATTCAATAAGAATGATGGGTTTTCCATCCTGCATAATAGCATAATCTATTTTTTCTCCTTTTTTGATTCCAACATCCGCAATGCACTCCGGACAAACCTCAGTCGGATCAAATACATTATACCCCAGAATCTGGAGGAAAGGCATTACCAATCCAGTTTTTGTTGCCTCCTCAGTTTTTATACCTTCAACGATTTTTGGAATTCTGTTTGAAAAAACGCATAATTGTTCATTAAAATCCATATTACTCACATGATAGAAATACATCTCAACAATATATAGATGTTTGCTCATTTTTTCAAAAAAACATGATGTTTTATCGGCGTATCATCACTATTTTCCTCCACCACTATGCAATTTTACCTGTTGAGTACCCTCACCTATATCATGGGTAAATTACTATAATATAGGTCAATGCAGAGCATTCGTGTTTTCTGGTACAAAGGCGTGTACAGAACGGCACGTTTTATTGCCAGTCCGGCAATGGGACGGAAATTACATTATACCTACGATATAGTCACCCCAAAGCATACTCCCCATATGGTCTTCTCCAACCACACCACCCTGTGGGATCACCTGATGATCGGCATGGCGGTCAAAGGGCACATGTATTATGTGGCAGGCGAACACCTGTTTCGAAAAAAATCAACGCGGTTTTGTGGAGCTTTTCTGCTCGACCCGATCATCCGAAAGAAAGGGGCGCCCGCCGGTGAAGTCATCCATGATATCAAAGAGAGACTCAGTGCAGGTCATAATGTCTGGATGTCCCCCGAAGGGGTCAGATCTATCAACGGCGAGACCGCGTTCATCTCGCCCGGGACCGGAAAACTGGTCAAAGAATGCGGAGATCTCGGCGCCTCGCTGATCACCTACCGGATGCACGGCGGATATCTGCGCCGCCCACGGTGGGGAAAAACCCAGCGTGACGGCAAAATGCGGGGAGAGTTCGTACACGAATACTTACCTGACGAGCTGAAGAGCATGACCGTCGATCAGATCAATGAAGCAATCAACCGCGATCTGTACGTGAATACGTTCGATGACCAGAAAAAGGACCCGCAGCCCTACACCGGCACGGATCTTGCCGAGTATCTGGAAACCATCCTCTACATCTGCCCGGAGTGTAAACAGATGGGCAAACTGCATAGTAAAGGAGATATCCTTTCCTGCGAATGCGGCTATGCGGTGAAATTCAACGAGTTCGGTCTGTTTGAGCCGGCGTCCGATCACCCGCTTCACTTTGACAACATCGTCTCCTGGGATCACTGGCAGCGGGATCTGATCAAGGAGAATCTGCCGGCGTATCTCGCGACCCCGAAGGATGTCCCGATCGAGTCGGACGAGGGGCAGATCCTTGGAAAGATCGGAGCGATGAAGTCGGTCGAGGATCTCGGCACCGGAAGATTTTCGGTCTATGTGGACAGACTTGAGTTCGACGGCGACAAAGGGAAATTCGTGTTCCCGTTTGCGGATATCGAAGGGTTTGCGTTTTCTCTGCAGATGAAGATCCTCTTCTCGATGCACGACGGAACATATTACGAAGTCGAGTCGAAGATCCCGCGGTCTGCGGCAAAATATATGGTGCTTTACCGGTTTTTGATCGGTAAAGAGTATAAGTGAGACCTGCATTAGCAGGCAGTTTTCTTTTTTTCAGGCGGGCGGATGAGAGTAGTCACCCGCGAGCAGGCAAAAAACAGTTTACAGGATCGTTGCCTGGATCCTGTCCTCTAGTTTCTGCAACAGATCTTTTTCATCCTCCCACAGGATGAGGTTGTCGTATTGTATGTCGAAGTGGAGCCGGTTTACCTTCTTGCCGTCCTTTTCCTCCTCAAACCATTTCTTGTTACAGGTTTTGATGACTTCGCGTCCAAGCCCTTTTGCATATCCTGCTTCATAATAGACCGACAGGGGGTTGGAGGTGAAGTCTGCGATGATAAAACGGCTGGTTTTGATGCCGGCAATGACTTTGTCGGTGATGTCTCCCGGGTATTTCGTTTCATCAATGGTGAAGACGGAGAAGCCAAACTTTGCGCATGCGGGTTTGATTCCTTCTTCGTATACTGATTTGAAATCGTCGGTACATTTCATGGCGACGAATACGGCGGTGGAGTTATTATTGCCTGATAGAAGAGATTCGGCGTATTTCATTCCTTCTACGGTGATGAAATATCCGCAGTCGTATTCACCGAACCGTGCCTGACGTTCGCAGAGATAGCCGATATCGGTCAGGATAGAGACCATGAGATTGAACTCGGCAGCATCTTCCGCGTAGCATACGGACGGGGGATATTTTGCGAGTTTGGAGATATGGTTTTTGAATCCCGACCCTATGCTGTAGATAAACAGTATGAGTTTATCCAGTTTCTGCATGGGGGTTCGTGGAATACGCGAATCGGACAGGACGAAAGGAAGCGTCCCGGCATTGATCCGTATGGAGTGGGATCTCATGCGGGTTTCAAAGAGAAATCCGGAAAGAACTACTTTATGTTCCTGGATCAGGGGGAGATCTTCATCCGCAAGTTCATAGGCAAAGCAGAAATCACATTTGTAGGTGGGAAGATTACTCCCTGCTCTTGAGTGTATATAACAGTGCTCTCCGCATATTGGACATTTCACTTCTTCCATATTATCGTCCACGAGAATTCTGCAGCATTAACGCCGGATAAGAAATCATCCAAAAATATGGGTAACCAAAACTAATTAAAGCATTAAGTTTGGAGGGTCTGTAATAAGGATGGAATCAGGTCCTTATTGGGGGTTCCATGCGAAAATAAAAAGAACCCCGTACGGGTAAGTCGTCATAGTACATTCTGCATGCCCATTGCTCTTTACTTCTCCCCTGTGAGAAACCCTTCCTCGGGTTTCTCATCATGCTATTTGAAAACTCGTCGAAGGGTTTCCACAGGGCAGAAGTAAGGGATGGACGGATCTTCTGCACATAGCAGACGATACCCAACTCCCAAAAAAAGCAGCGGGGTATGACCCCGCAAAAATATGTTTTTAATGTCTGAAGTGCCGTGTTCCGGTGAACACGACCGCGACACCGAGTTCATCCGCTTTTGCGAGCACCTCGGCGTCACGGATCGAGCCACCCGGCTGAATAAGCGCAGTTGCCCCAGCGGCAGCCGCCACTTCCAGTGTATCCGAGAACGGCAGGAACGCATCGGACCCGATCACGGTTCCTTTCATCGTTCTGCCGAACTCCGCAGCTTTCTGGACAGCGAGCTTTGCCGAGTCCACACGGTTCATCTGACCAACACCGATACCAACCGTCTCGGTCTTGTTCGCGTAGATGATCGCATTACTTTTAGCGTACTTGACCACCTTCCAGGCGAGTTTGAGTGCTTCGACTTCGTCCGGGGTCGGGGCACGCTTTGAGACGACCTTCCAGTCCTCGATGTATGCCGGGGTCCTCTGAACGAGAATACCGCCGTCGATTGTGCGGATCTCGTCCGCAGGTTCTGCCGGAGGAAGAAGCAGAAGACGCATGTTCTGTTTCGTCTTCATCATCTCACGTGCCTCGTCGCTGAACGACGGAGCGATCAGGACCTCAACGAACGTCGAGCAGATCTCCTTGGCGATCTCGGTATCGACAGGTGTACTCATCGCAACGACCGAGCCGTAGGCCGAAACCGGATCGACATCCCGGGCCTTGAGATACGACTCAAGCTGATTCTTTCCGACAGCCACACCGCACGGATTATTGTGCTTCACGATTACCGTCGCAAATCCATCTAGTTCTCTGCACAAACTGACGGCGGCGTGAACATCAAGATAATTGTTGTAGGACATCTCTTTGCCCTGCAGAGCGACCTGACCGGCGATGCCGGACGTCCCGTAGACGGCGGCCATCTGATGCGGATTTTCTCCGTATCTGAGTTTTCTGCCGTTTCCAAACTGAACAGTGTATACATCCGGGAACTCCTTCTCGATGCCGTTGAGATAGTTGGAGATCAAAGCATCGTATGCAGCCGTGCGGGTGAATGCTTTCGTTGCAAGACGGAGTTTCTGCTCCGGGGTGAACCCTCCTGTTTTGATCGCTTCGATAGCCATCGGATAATCAGATGGATCGGTCAAAACGGCAACATCCTTGTAGTTCTTGGATGCCGCACGGATCATGGCGGGGCCGCCGATATCGACGAACTCGATGAGTTCCTCGAGCGGGAGATTCTTCTTGGACATCTCCTCGAACGGATACAGATTGACACAGAGGATGTCGATCGGCTCAATGCCGTGTTTTGCCATGACTTCATCGTCGATGCCTCTGCGGCCAAGAAGACCGCCGTGGACCTTCGGGTGGAGGGTCTTTACACGGCCGTCCATCATCTCAGGAAAACAGGTATAGTCTGAAACGTCTTTTGCAGGAATGCCGGCTTCACGCAGAGCCTTTGCCGTTCCGCCTGAACTTAAGATTCCAATGTTTTTTGCAATCAGGGCACGGGCGAGATCAAGGATCCCGGTCTTGTCCCAGACTGACAGCAGTGCAAGAGTCATTATCTATTACTATAGACGCGAGGGTTAATTAAGGGTAGCACATCTTAACCAGAGTGCTGAGAATACAGTGAAAAATCAGGGTGGGGACCGGGGTTGATCCGGAGTATTCGGCCCTTGCGAAGATTCCCGGTCCTGGGGTGTTTACGGATATATTGTGTGAGGGGTAAGGCCTTCACGCGGGGTTGCGTGAAGGTAAACACTCGCTTCGGATGTAGTGAGAATAAATCCTCACTTGGTCGCAAATCAAAGATTTGCTCCCCGTTTCGGATTTGGTGACGGTTTTACCGTCACCAAATCCTCACTTACTTAAAGATCCCTCGTTTCTTCCGGCCTTCCTTCTCATCATCCTTGGATGATGAGGGAGAACCGGCACTTCCCTCTGCCTTCAGAAGCTTTTCATACAGCTCTTTTTCAGCCGAGGAGATCTTCTTAGGGGTCGCGATCACGATCCTGACAAGCAGGTTTCCATAATTGCCGCGTCTTCGAACACCTTCGCCGGCGATCCGGAGACGGGTCCCGTAGGCAATTCCTGCCGGCACCTTCAGCGCGACCTTCGTTCTGTCGATCGTCTCGATCTCGACCTCGCAGCCGAGGACCGCCTGTGCCGGCGAGATCTCATACTGCGTGATCAGATTGTCATCCTCGCGGTCGAACTTCGGATTCGACACGACATAGACTTCGATATACAGATCGCCGTTTCTCGCTCCGTAATCTCCTGCCTCGCCGTATCCTTCCATACGCAGACGCATGCCGCTGTCGATTCCTGCAGGTACACTGACCGTCACCTTACGGCGAACCTTGGTCCTCCCCGTCCCGTTACATTTCTTACACGGAGACTCGGGGATCTTCCCTCTTCCACCGCAATTTGGACACGGGGACTGGGTGACCATCTGGCCGAAGATCGAGTTCTTCACCTGTTTGATCTGACCAGTTCCGCCGCATTTACTGCATGTGGTGGTCTTCTTCGTTGAACTGCCTGTCCCGTCACAATCAGGACAGCTTTCCATATGCATGACCTCGATCTCTTTCTGTGCTCCGAATACCGCTTCCTCAAGCGTTATCTGGATCCGCATCAAAAGATCGTCGCCCTCTCTTGGTCCGCTCTGTTTGCGGCCCCCTCCGCCAAAGAAATCGAAGATATCTCCGAATCCCGAGAAGTCCGCATTGAATCCTGCGCCTCCTGCGCCTCCAGCACCAGAGTAGTTACCCTTCGATGCATTCGTGAAATTATCATGTCCAATCTGATCATACTGCCGGCGTTTCGTCTCGTCTGAAAGAACATCATACGCCTCGTTGATCGACTTGAACTTCTCCTCAGCCCCGTCATCCTTGCAGACATCCGGGTGATATTTCTTGGCGAGGTTTCGGTAAGCCTTTTTAATGTCTGTCTCCGTAGCATTACGGGGCAAACCTAAGACATCATAGTACGATTCCGAACCCATTTCTTACATTCCCAAAAAAAAGGAGGTTTAATCCTTTTTGACTTCGTAGTCTGCGTCTACGACATTGTCGTCGGTTTTGCAGGAGTCACAGTTTCCTTCACATCCAGAACCGGCCGCATTGCCTGCTGCCTGCTGTTCTTCCTGGATCTTCTGGTACATCTTGGAGGTCGCAGCGAAGACTACTTCCTGAAGGGCGTCCATCTTCTCTTTGATCTCCTCGGAGGATGCATCCTCCTTTGCAAGGACGTCTTTGAGAGCAGAGGCGCCTGACGAAATCTTTTCCTTGTCTTCGGTGTCGATCTTGGCGGAAGTCTCTTTGTCGTTGACGAGTTTTTCTGCAGCGTAAACGGCGTTGTCGGCGTTGTTACGGAGTTCGATCTCATCACGGCGTTTCTTGTCCTCTTCCTCGAACTGTTTTGCGTCCTTGACCATCTTATCGATCTCGTCGTCCTTGAGATCTTTTCTGCCGGAGATGGTCATCGACTGCTCGTGACCGGTTCCAAGATCCTTTGCTGAGACGTGGACGATACCGTTTGCATCGATATCGAAGGTAACCTCGATCTGCGGCATACCGCGGGGTGCCGACGGGATGCCGGTAAGCTGAAATCTGCCGAGACTGAAGTTGTCGCGGGCGAACTGACGTTCTCCCTGCACGACATGGATCTCAACAGAGGTCTGATTGTCTGCAGCGGTCGAGAAGATCTGACTCTTTCTGGTTGGGATGGTGGTGTTTCTCTCGATGAGTTTGGTGGCGATGCCGCCGAGGGTCTCAATACCGAGGGTCAGCGGGGTGACATCAAGTAAGACGACGTCTTTGGTCTCTCCGGTGAGGACTGCTCCCTGGACTGCTGCACCGAGTGCAACACACTCGTCAGGGTTGAGGGTCTTGTCGGGTTCTTTACCGAGGAGGCTTCTGACGGTCTCGATGACGACTGGGACACGGGTCGATCCGCCGACAAGGAGAACATGGTTGATGTCGGAAGCGCTGAGGCCTGCATCCTTTAATGCCTGCTTGACGGGTTCGACGGTCTTCTGGACAAGGTCGCCGATAAGCTGCTCGAACTTTGCACGGGTCAGATCGACATCCAAGTGTTTTGGTCCGTCGGTGGTCGCAGTGATATATGGGAGGTTGATGCTTGCCTTCTGAAGTGAGGAAAGTTCGATCTTTGCCTTCTCGGCAGCATCCTTCAGCCGCTGGTGTGCGACCGGATCCTTTCTCAGGTCAACGCCTTCCTTCTTCTTGAACTCGTCGGCAAGGAAGTCAACGACGCGTGCATCGAAATCATCTCCTCCGAGACGGTTGTTTCCTGCGGTCGATTTGACTTCGAAGAGTCCGTCGTCAAGAGTAAGGATGGAGACATCGAAGGTTCCTCCACCAAGGTCGTAGACGAGGACGGTGACTTCGTTTTCTTTGTCGAGGCCGTATGCAAGTGCCGAGGCAGTAGGTTCGTTGATGATACGAAGGACTTCAAGTCCGGCGATCTTGCCTGCATCTTTGGTTGCCTGACGCTGGGCGTCGTTGAAGTAGGCCGGGACCGTGATTACGGCTTTGTCGACTTTTTCTCCAAGGTATGCCTCTGCATCCATCTTGAGTTTCTGCAGGATCATTGCAGAGATCTCCTGAGGAGAGTATTTTTTGCCGTCGATCTCGGTCGGATGTTCGGTACCCATGTACCGTTTGATCGAGCTGACGGTTCTTCCGGGGTTGATGATCGCCTGACGTTTTGCAACGTTTCCAACGAGTCTCTCTCCATCTTTGGAGAATCCGACTACAGACGGGGTTGTTCTGAATCCTTCTGCGTTTGCGATGACAACAGGGCTCCCGCCTTCCATGATTGCAAGGCAGGAGTTGGTGGTCCCGAGGTCAATTCCGATTACTTTGTTTGATGCCATTTTTAGTACCTTTATTATTCTTTTTTCTTCGCTACGGCCACTTTTGCGTGACGAAGCACCTTGTCGCGGATCGTGTATCCAGGAACGGCGATGTCGATGATCGCACCTTCGGGAGCGTCTGCGGGGATGCAGGCGACGGCTTCATGGAATGCGGGATCGAACGTTGTTCCCGTGATTTTCATTGGTTCTATGCCGTTTCTCGAAAGGATGGACAGATACAGTTTGTGGATCTGCTCGAGTCCGTCACGAAGATTTTCGTCATCGCTTTTGAGAGCACGTTCGAAGTTGTCGAGGATGTCAATGATGTCGAGCGCAAACTTTTCGTTTGCATACCTGACAGCGCTTTCCTGATCGCGTTTAGCACGCTTTCTGTAGTTTTCGAATTCTGCTGCGAGACGAAGATGTTTGTCATTGAGTTCATCGTATTTTTTTGTGAGTTCGTCAACAACAGTGGTTTCAGGAACGGGATTCTCATCCGGGTTTGTGATTTCTGCCTGGGAAGAGTCAGTGTTTTTGACCTCCTTTGGCTCGGTGTGTTTGTCCATGGCTTTTCCTGTTTCGCTTGTTGCACATATTTGTTGTATTGCAGTTCTATATATTAGTTTTGTTTGTGGACCATACTGATATGCAAATGTATTCACTCCATACTAGAAGGGAAGGAGTCTGAAAGAAAAAAGCGCGATGACAGGCAAAATAATGTGGAGGTGAGAGGATTATCTGTTTTCTTCCAGATATTGGATCCAGAGCATATTGTTTTCTTTGCAGAGTTCATAGCCTTTTAGCATACCATAGATCCACAAAGCAAAGGGCACGAGGAACGTCCAGCAGAAGAGAATGGACAACACCAGGTGAAGAACCCCAAGTCCAACACGTCCGGCATACATGAGTCCGGCACCGATGATGAAAAATCCCAGAATAACGGCGAGAAATTCGCTTTTCTCACCGGTGACCAGATCACCATGTGCATTTCGTGGGAGATTGCTGCGGGGCTTATTATGTATTCGTGTTCCGCACACAGGACATAGCTCAGCGGTGGTAAGAATTTCAGCACCGCACCCTGGACAAAATGGCATAATCAGATACTCCATATCAACGGATCGTATGATCCGGCTAACTATGATTGATTTGCCTTTGCAAGAGATAAGCATTCTCAAAACGGCATCATATAAAAAAATAAAAAATAAAAAGATTTTTTGTTCTTACTCGAACAGATTGGCGAGATACTTTGCTCCCCAGAAGTAGAGGAACGGCATGATGAAGATCAGAATGACCCAGCCGAGGATCGGGATCATTAAGCAGATGAGGATGATCGCACCGAAGATGATCCAGAAGAGGATGAGCGAAAGGATGTACTTGAGCCAGCCTGCTTTGCTGATCATTCTGAATATTTCACCGAAGTGGAACGCAGCACCGAATCCGTTGCGGGCAAAGTTGACCACAGCCGGTTTTGCGAACAGAGCAAACAGGAATGTGACGATGATACAGAGCAGAATCAGACCGAACATGAGGGCAAAACCCACACCTGTCGTGACCACGGGTACGACCGGAGACATCGCCGACATCGTTGACATTGGCGTCACGGTGGTAACTGAACTGATCGTGAACATGCCGACCGAGATAACAATCGTAAGAATGATCGGAATGATCATGTAGATGATACCAATGATCAGTGCAAGAAGACCGTCAACAAAGGATTTTCCCATATTGTCGAGATTTGGTTCATCGCCGCGAAGGATCTTCACAAATGTTCCGTAGACTATCCAGTTGACGATCGGGATAAGGTTGAGGATCGAGAGGATCAGCCATGTTCCGATGTTGCCCCCGAGTTTCTCTTTTGCAAACCCAAAGGACGCGGTTAAATTTTCTCCAATTTCAATTGACATAGTATAACCATCTCTTTGTATTGAGATTTATATTATAAGGACGCAGGCATATATAAAACGATTTTGCCGCAAAGAAAAGATCTGCAGAACCTAAAATGAAAATTAAAAAAAAAATGTTTTGGTATTCTTACGCAAACAGGTTTGTCCAGAACTTGCTGGCCCAGACGATGAGGAAGGGTAAAATGATGATCATAACAAGCCATCCAATGAACGGGATCATGCCAAGAAGACCAATGATACCAAAGATGACTGCAAGGATGATGATGCATAAGATGTACTTAAGCCAGCCGGCCTTTGCGACCATGCCGAAGATCTCACTGAAGTTGAATGCTGCGCCAAATCCTTTGCGGGCAAAGTTGACTATTGCCGGAGTCATGATGAGGGCAAACAGAATGAATATTATGATACAGAGAAGGATCAGTCCCATACTTGCTGCAAGGGCAGCAAACATCGCGGCTCCGCCCACTGATCCGGTAGGTGACATGAAAACGCTGCCGATCATCAGACTGCCGACGCCAAGGAGGATAGCGATGATCGTCGGGATAAGCATGTAGATGAATGCGATGATGAATAAAAGAAGACCATCAACAAAGGATTTCCCGATGTTTTCAACTTTCGGGTCCTCTCCGCGGTAAACCTTCAGGTATGTTCCCATTGCGATGAAGTTAACGATCGGGATGATGGTCAGGATCATCAAAATGATCCAGTTACCAATACTTCCCACGAGTTTATCTTTTGCATAACCAAAAGATTCGGTTAAATTTTCTCCAATTCCAATTGACATAATAATACCATCTCCTTTTTTGAGATAGTTTATAGAAGAACGTTCTAGTATATAAAGTCACTTCTGAAGTATCTATTATGTTAAACAATATATCCGGATTTATCAACGGGAAACACAGAATTGACTCGAAACACACGGCATTATCGGGAAAATGCAACCTGACCGGAAAGGATTTGATGAAGAACGCATATCACGCGCTTTGGCAGGGTCGGATGATATGGATGGATGACGGGCATAATGCACGGTTTATGCCTACGTCCGCGGGGATCATCAGAAATGAGGGACCTGGAACACCTCGGCGGATAGCCAAAACAGGTAAAAACAGACTGGGTAAAAATAATGTTGAAAGGATGCAGGAGTCTCCCGCATCTATTTTATGAAATTATAAGGGATTATCCCTTAGCGGGTCAGGTGCTGGGTCCAGAGTTCGTTGTTCTCTTTAATGGCCTTGTAGGTCAGATAGAGAGCCACGATCCAGACGATAACTGCGAGGATAGCGGGAATGATCAGGACTGCGAAAAATGCACAGATGATCTCTATAATGAAGAGAGCAATACCAAGTCCGACGCGTCCCGCATAGGCAAGTCCGATCCCTCCAAGGAAGAACCAGAGGACAATTCCCAGAATCATACTTTTTTCACCGCTGACAACTTTTCCATAGGATGTTGTCGGCAGTCCGTTTCCATTAACCATAATTATGTTACTCCTTGCCATTCAATCAAATCGAATGATTTTCAGACATCCGTATATTACGCATACTGAGATATAAATATATCCGAAATACTACCGAAGATAAAGATAAAATCAGGCTGCATTCAGGTTATTCTCAAAAGGATAGAGATCCACCGTTTTTTTGTTTCCGGGAAATACAGGGAAAAACCCGGCGCAGAGTATAAATTACTGACAAACTTATTAATATAGATACGGGCATCATCCACGACGTATGAGTCTGTACAAAATCATGTGTGGAGATAAAGTGATAATTTATCATGAGAAATAAGAGCAAACTCAGGGGTGAAACGTGAGTAACGTTTTCCCCGCAATACTCGCAGGTGCTGCAGCATTCATCATCTATCTGATACTGTCTGCAGGTTCGGCAACACCAAACGACGGGATCCTTCTCTGGTCATCCGCAGAAATCATCATTGGACTAATTCTTTCGATTATAACCGGGTTGATATGCCGGAAACTCTGGGTCGGAAAAAGCTATAGAATGGCAAACCCGCTTCGCTGGCTCCTCCTGATCGTCTATATCATTCCGTTTCTAATCGAACTTATTATTGCAAATCTGACCGTAGCCTGGAAGATCGTCACCGGCAGAAATATCAGACCTGGGATCGTGAAACTCACGCCTGGCATGAAAACCGACGGAGGCGCACTGCTTCTTTCGGCATCCATCACCTATCAGCCGGGAACGGCCACGGTGGACGTGAATGACGAGACCAGGGAACTTTACGTCCACTGTCTCGATGTCGGCGAAGATCCAAAAGGGATCATACCTGCAGATAAGATCTTCACGAAGATCGATCTCGCTAAATGGATCAGGAGGATCACCGAATGAACGATATATTCATGATCGCAGCGATCATTTTCGTGCTTCTCATCTTTGCATGCGGGGTTCGAATCTGGCGCGGACCGACAAATGCCGACCGTATGCTCGCACTCGAAGTGGTCAACATCCTCGTTGTCACCATCATGATCACCCTCTCGCTCTGGTTCGAGCAGCCGGTGTTCATCGATGTGGCGATCGTCTATGCTCTTCTCTCCTTTGTAGGAACACTCTACGTCGCAAAACTCATCATGGGGGATCTCCAATGATCGATATACTCGTAACCGTCTGTGTGGTGATCTCACTCATATTCAGCATCCTTGGGGTGATCGGTCTTTTCCGGTTCCCTGACTTTTACACACGCATCCATGCCGCCGGACTGGTCGGCAGTCTCGGATTTCTTTTCATGGGAGCCGCCGTCCTTATCTACGCCGGAGGTCTCCTGCTTGCGGGCGATGAAGCCTGGCTCAACTACGGGGCACACGTTGTTCTGGCCCTCATGGTCGTGGTGATCACAGGGACAACGGCGACCCATGCGATCGCCCGCAGTGCATACCGCTCGGGAAATATGCCGATCGCAAAAATCGACGCCCTGAACGCGGACGAAACAAAAATGAAACACCGGGAGGAACGAAAGAAATGATCGAACTGTTTCCCGAAAGCTATGTGGTTTTACACCTTCTCTTCCTCGCAGCAATACTTTTATCTGCAGTGACGGTATTTTTCCTGAAAGATCTGATAGCGGCCGCGATAGCGTTTTCCGCATTCAGTTTCCTTCTCGCTCTTGAGTTCTTCCTTCTGCAGGCACCCGATGTGGCGATCGCAGAAGCAAGTATCGGAGCAGGGATCTCGACGGCGATCATGATGATCGCCATACGCGGGACAAAACGTAAGGAAGGTGAAGAGGAATGAAAGAAGCAGGTTCCATCTTCCAGCCAAGATTTGCGATCGTTCTGATCGTCCTGGTAACAATAATCTTCCTTCTGCCGGCATTCGGTCTGACCTTCGGCGCTCCGGAGGCCACGATGACGGACCAGTATTACATCGATCACTCGCAGACCGAGACCGGAGCGAACAACGTGGTCTCTGCAGTCGTCTTCGATTTCCGTGGATTCGATACGCTTGGTGAAGCGACCGTTCTGTTCATTGCGGTCCTCGGGGTCGCGATGATCTTTCGGAGGACACACAAATGACGATCGGTCTTATTGTCAAAACAGCAGGCCGCCTGCTCGTTCCGTTCATCTTCATCTTCGGTTTCTACATCGTGGCACACGGTCACCTGACACCAGGCGGAGGATTCCAGGGAGGAGCCGTTATCGCGACAGGCGTTGCACTGATCCTCGTCTGTTATTATTACCGCGAGTGTATGGAGAAGTTCATCCCTGTCTCGAGCTTCAAACTCGTCGAATCGGCAGGTCTTATGCTCTTCATCTGTACGGCACTTGCCGGACTCGTGGTCGCATCGGGCTTCCTCTTCAACTGGCTGAACGCCACGGGAGGACTCTTCGGGAATGCGGTCGCCTACGGAATAAATCCCGGCGATCTCTACACCGCCGGAATCATCCCGATCCTGAACTTCGCTATCGGGATCGAGGTGTTCGGTGCCCTTTCAGCCGTGCTGATGTTCATGTTCGCCGGTCTGAAAGAACCCACACAGGAAGAGGACGATGCAAAAGCACCGGTCCAAAATATGCATAAGGGCAAAAAAGGAGTGAGAAAATGATAGCAAATCTGCCGTTTATTGCGGTGGCATTACTTATCGGCATCGCGCTTGCCACCATTCTTCTCAAGAAGAATATGATCAAAATGGTGATGGGTCTCGCGATGCTGGAAGGAGCGGTCAATCTGTTTCTGGTAACTCTTGGCTACCGGGAAAACGGGATCGCCCCGATCTTCACGAATGCACCGGAAGGCGCCGATATGGTTCTCCCGACGGTCCAGGCGCTCACGCTGACAAACATCGTTATCGGTGTTGCAACGACTGCCCTTCTGCTCGTTTTAGTGATGGTCATCTATAAAAAATACGGTACGGTCAATGCGGATAAGATGCGGAGGCTCAAGGAATGAACGTTCTTTTCGATAATCTGCCGGCACTGCTGATCGCGGTTCCGCTGTTCTGCGCATTCCTCGTCCCGATCATCGGAAGATTCCTTCCGCAGATCCGCGATGCCTGGATCATTTGTGCCTCGTTCGCTTCAAGTCTTCTCGCCGTTATTACGGCGTTCACGGTCTACACGAAGGGAACGATCGTGTATGTCTTCGGAGCGGCTGCAGGCTCGCCCGCGGCTCCGATCGACTCAGGAGGGATCCCATTCAGGATCATCTTCACGATCGACGGATTCGGCGTATTCATGCTGCTTTCAGCGGCGATCGTTTCTTTCGCGGTCGTTCTCTACCTCGTTTCATCCCAAAAGGAACGGAGCGGAAAATCCGAGTTCTATGCACTGTATCTTTTGCTGACCGCAGGCATCTTCGGCATGGTCTCAACCGGGGACATGTTCAACTTCTTCGTGTTCCTGGAGATCAACTCCCTTGCCGGCGCAGCGCTCGTCTCCTATCACCGGAGAGGCGGAATCGCGGCCGAAGGAGCGCTCAAATACCTGATCGTCAACACCGTCGGCGGACTCATGGTCCTGTTCTCGATCGGTCTCCTGTATGCCCAGTATAATTCGCTGAACATGGCAGTGATCGCGTCGCAGATCTCGCTTTCGACCCTGAACATCATCGCACTTGTCCTCTTCATCGCGGCTCTCGCCATGAAAGCAGGATCGGTCCCGTTCCACTTCGCAACGCCCGATGCATACTCGGTCGCCCCCTCGGGGATCACCGCAGTCATGATCGTTGCAAGCCAGGCAGGTCTGTATGGTCTGTTTAGGATCCTCTTCACGCTCTACGGCGACACGTTCAACACCGTTACGCTTGGCTGGGTCATCATCGTTCTTGGTGTCCTCTCAATGGTCATCGGCGTTACGATGGCGATTCCCCAGAAGGATGTCAAACGTCTGCTGGCATATCATGCCGTTTCGCAGACCGGATACATGCTTCTCGGCGTGGGCGTAGCGTTGGCAGTTTTAGGAGATCCCATCGCGATGGCCTCCTATGGTCAGACGGCCATGGAAGGAGGTCTCTTCCATATCATCAACCATGCGATGTACAAGGGTCTCCTGTTCCTCGCGGTCGGTGCCGTTATTTATCGGACCGGTGTCTGGAGTCTGAACAAGATGGGAGGTCTCGGCCACAACATGAAATGGACGATGATCTTCTTCCTGATCGGAGCATTGGCGATCGCAGGCATCCCGCCCTTTAACGGATTTGCCTCGAAGCTGATGATCTATGAGTCGGTCTTTGCATTCAACCCGGCCCTTTCGATCATCGCGATGGTCGTTTCCATCCTAACGCTCGCATCCTTCATGAAAGTGTTCCACTCGATGTTTATGGGACCTCAGCTCCCCGAGTATGCAGAAGTAAAGGAAGTCCCGAAGCTCATGATCGCAGGAATGGTCATCCTGACGATATTCGTCATCGGATTTGGTCTCTTCCCGGATCTAGTGGTGAACAATCTCGTTGCCCCGGCGGCTGATGCCCTCATTAATAAAGGTGCATATATCACCGCGGTCTTTGGAGGCGGATTATGATCGGAGATCTTTTAACAGGATACGGATTCTGGAATCCGCTCGTCTGGATCGCCGTTATGGCCACGGGACTTCTGGTCGCCTGGCTTATCTGGCGCTGCGGCGAGTCGGACTATGACATAGGAACCGAACAGACGAAACCCTACCTCTCAGGAAACGACGAGCCCGAAAAAGGCGCAGTCCATATCAGAGGCGGGAACATGTACTGGGGATTTACGCATGCCCTCAAAGGATACTATGACAAACTCATCCCGCTCCATTCCGGTGTGGTGAACGATTACCTCGCATGGTTCCTGATAGGAGTCATTGTTATTTTCGTGGTGGTGATCATGGTATGAAGCTCACACCATCCTTAAACAGATCTCTCTGGGTCTTCCACTTCAATGCGGGGTCATGCAACGGCTGCGATATCGAGATCGTGGCGACCCTGACCCCCAGGTATGACCCTGAACGCTTCGGCGTAAAACTCGTGGGTTCTCCCCGCCATGCGGACGTATTACTCGTAACGGGACCCGTCACGAACCAGATGGCCGACAGACTCCGCAGGGTCTATGCCCAGATGGCCGGACCAAAAGTGGTGATGGTCGTTGGAACATGCGGCCAGTCAGGCGGCGTGTTTTCGACATCATACAATCTGGCAGGCCCGGTCGATCAGATCATCCCGGTGGACGTGTATGTCCCGGGATGTGCCCCAAGACCTGAGGCGATCATCAACGGCGTTGTCACGGCGATCGCGAAGCTCGAACGACTCGAAGGAGGAAAATAATGGACGAAATATATACCCCCGCGGAAGTGGTGGATAAACTCAAAGCCTCACTCGGCGATTCTATGCTGGACTCCTCCATCAGGGTAAGAGCCGAAGGAGTGAAGAAACGGGAGAACAGCAATATCTGGATCACGATCCAAAAGGAAGCGATCCATCAGGCAGTCGAAGAGCTGATGAAGATCCGGTACCCCCACTTGTCCTGCATTTCAGGATACGACAAAGGACCAAACGATCCAAATCTCAGGGTCCATTACATTTTCTCCCTCTACGGCGGGATCGAAAACACCGAATGTATGGTCATCTTTTCGACTGATATCCCGAAAGCAGACCCGCATATCCCAACGATCACCGATCTGATGGAAGGTGCAGCGTTCACCGAGCAGGAGAAAAGGGAGTATCTCGGCATCGTTGTCGACGGTCTGCCGCCGGCAAAACACAAATTCTTCCTGCCGCAGGATTTCCCGGCAAACGTCTATCCTTTACGAAAGGATGAGAAGAAGATCCCCGACTCGATGATCAAAAATCTCTGGGCATGCGGCAGACCGGATAACCGGCCGCCTGCACCTCTGGAGGATGAGTAAATGGCCGGAAATGCGCCATACATCGTCCCGGTCGGTCCGATCCACCCGGCACTCAAAGAGCCGGTCCACATCGAACTGACCGTCGTCGGCGAAGAGGTCATCTCGGCCGACTTCACGCCCGGACAGACCCACCGCGGTATCGAGTGGATGGGTCTGTCCCGAAACCCGGTCCAGATCGTGCATCTCACCGACCGGATCTGCGGTATCTGCGGTGTGACCCACTCGCTTGCATTCGCACGGGCGGTCGAACAGATCGCGGACATCACCGTCCCCGAACGCGGAGATTATGTCAGAACGATCATCGCCGAGTTCGAGCGTATCCAGTCCCACCTGCTTTGGGCAGGAGTCGCCGCCCACGAACTCGGATTCGACACGCTGTTCTATCTTGCGTGGAGGGTCCGCGAAGAAGCGATGGATGCGATAGAAGTGATCACCGGAAACCGGGTGAATTATGATATCATCCAGATCGGCGGGACACGCCGGGACATCACAGAGGATCAGTATGTAAAGATCCGCAAATGTCTGAACACCTACAAGGACCTGTTTGCGAAACTGAAAAAACTGTTCCTGGAAGACGCGGTCATCAAATCCCGCTGCGTCGGAACAGGCCTTCTCTCATTCGAAACCGCGATGGCGTATTCCGCCGTCGGTCCGACCTCGCGGGCATCGGGCGTTACTGCCGATCTCCGTGTTGATTATCCCTACTGCGCCTACGGAGATCTGGATATCAAACCAGTCATGCCCACCATCTACGGAAGCGATGTGAACGGAGATACCTATGACCGGATCGTGGTCCGTATCTTTGAGATCGCTCAGTCAATCGAGATCGTCGAGACATGCCTCGACAACATGCCTCCGGGACCCGCCCTCTGGGAAGAGAAAGTCGCAAAGATCCTCTCGACCTGCAAGAAAGCATCGGGCGAAGCAGTCGGACGTCACGAAGCCCCGAGAGGAGAAGCAGTCCATTATGTAGCGATGGACGGGGCAGAAGCTCCGATCGCCTGGAAGGTCAAAGCCTCATCATACAGTAATCTGCATGTCTGGCCAATCATTCTGAAAGGCGCTCAGCTTGCCGACATCCCAGTCATCGTTGCCTCGGTCGATCCGTGCATGTCATGCACTGACCGTGTCGCCATCACGGATAACGGATCCACGAAGATCTTCACGAAAGAACAGCTCGCAAAGATGTCCTACGAGAAGTCCCGGAGGATGATGCAATGAATATCATCCTTTCCGCAGTCGGCGGAACGGTGGTCCTCGCGATCATCGCGATCATCGTCGGCCTGTTCCTCGCCGGGATTGACCGAAGGATCGTCGCCCACATGCAGGCACGCATGGGTCCCCCCCTTACCCAGCCGTTCACTGATGTTCGAAAACTGTTTGCAAAACAGAGCATCGTGCCGGCAAACGCGATCCCCTGGCTCTTTAATCTGATGCCGATCGTCGCTCTCGCCTCCTCGATCGCTGTGCTTTTGTATCTGCCGTTCGGCAGCCTGGCCCCGATCCTCGGCGATGCCGGCGATATGATCCTCGTGCTCTATCTCCTGATCGTTCCGTCACTTGCCCTCGTGATCGGCGGATTTGCCTCGGGCTCTCCGTATGCAACGATCGGCGCTCAGCGTGAAATGGTCTCGATGATCGCCTACGAATTACCGCTCGCAGTGTCCGTTATCATCATCGCCTGGAGACTCATGACCGCGAATGTTGCCGACCCGTTCTCCTTTACAACGCTGATGCAGACTTCCGTCTGGGATGTCGTCGGACCTCTCGGAGTCATCGGTCTTCTGATCCTTTTGATCCTTTTTGCCTGGATCACACCCGGAGAACTCTCGAAGGTCCCGTTCGATACGCCAGAAGCGGAAACGGAACTCGCAGGAGGAATTCTCGTCGAGTACTCGGGCAGAAACCTCGGTGTCTTCTCACTTGCTCAGGCAGTGAAAACGGTCGCGATGATCGCTTTTGGCGTCATCATCCTGCTGCCCTGGAATCTTTCCCCGGTCTTCGGCCTCACCGGGGCCGGAGCTGCGGTGATCGATATTCTGT
The DNA here is from genome assembly GCF_030655665.1 of Methanocorpusculum sp. Taxonomy (NCBI): domain Archaea; kingdom Methanobacteriati; phylum Methanobacteriota; class Methanomicrobia; order Methanomicrobiales; family Methanocorpusculaceae; genus Methanocorpusculum; species Methanocorpusculum sp. The sequence goes on from NZ_JAUSPQ010000004.1 coordinate 137,823, forward strand.
TCTTCTTCGCAAAAGTCATCGTCGTCTCGATCTTTTCGGTGACGGTGATCAGAACGATGATGGCAAGGTTCCGTATCACGCAGGTCGTGAAAGTCTACTGGTTCATCTTCGGCGGGCTTGGGATCGCGGCGATCATTCTTCTGATGCTGGATGCTTTTCTGATGGGGGGGATCTAAGATGTTCCCGATGCTCAAAGAGATCCTCGTCCAGTCGGTGAAAAAGCCGGTCACAAATCTTTTCCCGGCAGCTCGTCTCCCAAAAACCATAACCGGATTTTTAGGGAAAGTGAGCGAGGGAAAAGCAGCGCTGATCCCTCCGGTGGAGACGCCGGAGAATATGCGGGGTAAACTGCTCTATGATCGAAACCTCTGCAACGGGTGCGGCCTGTGTATGAAGGTCTGTCCGGCCCATGCGATTGAACAGGTCACCTATCCCGTGCCTCCCGCAAAAGAAGGAGAGGACAAGCCGCGTGTCCAGAAAAGGGTCCGTATCTATGTTGGAAACTGTATTTTCTGCGGTCAGTGTATCGATATCTGCCCAAAGGACGCCATCTCCCAGTCGTCGGAGTTCCTGCTTGCAACGGAAGACCGATTCGCTGAAAGCCAGATCATAGAGTGAGAGCTTTGCAGATCAGTTTACGAACCTGGGAAGAGCGTGATGCTCCTTCCCTTGCTTTTTTTGCGAATGAACCTTTAATTGCAAAGAATCTGCGGGCAGGGTTTCCTTCGCCGTATGGTCTTGACGATGCGAAAGCCTATATCGCGTTTTGCCATCAGCCGGACTTATCGGAAAATCTCTACCTCGCGATAACCGATGACGATACGGCAGTCGGCAGTATCGGTGTGTTCTGCCGGGGCGAAAGAAAGGCGGAGCTCGGCTACTGGCTCGGCAAACCTTACTGGGGCAAAGGGATCATGACGAAGATGGTCACAGAGATATGCGATCTGGCATTTCGTACATTTCCGATCGACGAGATCTTCGCCGAGCCCTATGAATGGAATGCTGCATCGCAAAGGGTACTCGAAAAGGCGGGCTTCGTATATGCCGGAGCTAAGGGAAAATCCCGGGTGTATACGCTTGCAAAGGTTCGAGCGTAACTTTCGATAGAAATCTCTGCAATTATTTTTTTGGTGTACACTTCAGTTTCATGTAGGGGATTTTTTTGGGTTGGTACCATCCATCACACGAAAACGACGAAACAAAATACGAAAATAATGTGCTGCAAAATTTGGATTTAGACTTAGTATTAGGTTATTTCCAAGGCAGGGATACGAAAATTTCCGATACATACCAATCAAACGAATTGTGAAAAGAAAAAAAATGTGCCTAGGAGTTGATCACACCTAGGAGATGCAGGTCAGATCCCGCTGGCACAGGTCTTTTTGGTAAGGAACAGCCGAAACTTTGACGAGCCAGTGAGTGGTTCGACGCGGGAGTCGAACCTCTCACCCGCAAGTTCGCCCTCCAGCCATGGGGGAATATGGCAGCAGTCGATCTGCAGTTCGTAGAACGTTCCGGCAGAGAGAATCGGCATCAGGATCTGTTTGGAGGTGATAGTGCCGTTCTGTCTCTGAATCTCGGTTAGGGATATCTGATAGACACCGTTCCCGAGGTATGTGACAAAGTTATGTTTCGTCTCAACTGTTTCGGAAACATCTTGGTCTGCTTCATCTTTGGAAAGGATGTCATCGAGACTGAACAGGTCAGCATCTAAAGATTCCCACAGGTGAATACCGTTCCTCTCCAGATGATATGCCGCCGCCCCGATAAAGGAGGAGGCAACCAGAATTTTGCAGCCGTCCAGCAGTTCAAGAATCGATGCTACTGCTTTCCTGAGATCAGCAATGCCGCTGATGTCCCCGAGAGTTATCGGCAGGACGCCGACAAGTTCCCAGACACCCTGTTCACGCCGGAACTTTTTGATATGTGTTGTCGCAGAAAGTGTCGCGACCGCGTCCGTATCCTCGCAGCATACTGCAATCTCTTTTGCCATTGGATCCTCCTCTCTTATGTGATCACAAGACGTTCCACGACGGTGCCGTCAAGGACAGCGGAAACTATGTCCTCCGCATCTTCAGACGCAACACCGCCATACCAGACATTGTCCGGATACACAATTACGATTGGTCCCTGATCACACAGGTTTAGGCAGCCTGTCGTAGAGACCATGATCTCATCTGAGACTCCGCGGTTGTCAATCTCTTCTACAATCATCTGCACAATCTCTGCGGCATCTTTGCCCTGGCAGAAACCTTTCTGCTGGCCGGTCAGCCGGAAACTTGCACAGACGAATATGTGGTGTTTGGGTTTCTCCATTTTTACCTCTCGATTTGTGGAAAATACTGATCATACATTCTTTTCCGGTACGTGCTGAACTTTCGTTCAAGGAGCGTGTTCACGCAGGTATCCAGTAGCCGGTTTGTTCCCGCATACAGCGTGGAACAGATACGCTGGCCGCCGATACGGTCATGTATCGGAAAGCCCAGACGGACGAGGGGGATGCCCGAATGCTCTTCCAGATACTTCCCGTCAGAGTGACCGATCGCGATGTTCGATCCACCGATCTCGCTTTCTCGGCGAACTGTACCAAAATCAGTATCACTGAAGATTGTTACCGGTTCACCTATATCTGCGGTAATCGCAGAAACGGCTTCTTTCCAGTGTCTGTTCCGACTGTCGGAGGCAATAACTCTTGGATACATACCAATTTCTGTGGTAAATCCAGCGAGTGCATACGTTAAGTCCGCATCGCCGAACAGCGTGCACCGGCCGGAAAATGCATGTTTGTGGCCGTCGATCATGGCATCCATCAGCCGTCCGCGTTCGGCAGCCGTCTCGTGTGCCATGGATTTACCGGTGATCTTTTTCAGCAGGGAAAAAAACTCATCCGTTTGCACAAGTCCGATGGGCGATGCAATGCGGTAGTAGGGAACACCGAACTTTTCCTCCAGATATTTTCCCGGGAACTTTCGTTCGTCTCCCGGGGAGCCGAACTCAATTGTGGCCTTTGCTCCGCCCATATTGTGGAGCACCGCAACTGGTGTTCCGCCTGATGACATTTTGGTGTAGGTGGCACCATACGGACGATCCATCGTTTCGCTGATATCAGGAAAGATGGTGTAGGGTATATCCATTGCACTGAGAGTTCTTTTCATCTCCCGGACATCAGCAGGAGAAAACGTGATCGGGACGATGATGTTCACTCCTTCATGAGGTGTCGCCTGCTCCAACGGCAGGACAAGCTGCTCAACTACGCAGCGGAGGGTGTACCAGTAACCATCTCCATGACTCCCTCCGTAACCGGGAGTTGGTGCCGTGATGAACATCGACCTCGAAACCCCGCGTTCACGACAGTACTCTTCCACAATCCGGTGAACGTCCTCGCCGGTTGTTTCGGCAAGACAGGTGGTCAGAACACCGATGACTGCGGGGTCGTAGGCTTTGCGGATATTGTCGATCGCGGTCTTCAACTGATCCGATCCGCCGTAGATAGTACCCTTCTCATTTAGCGAGGAGGAGCCAACATCCACAGGTTCGTCAAAGTGTTCAGCGATGTGACGGCGCATATACGTACTGCAGCCCTGTGACCCATGCAGGATAACCATTGCTCCTTCGATTCCTTTCAGGGCAATGATTCCTCCCATCGGCATGCACATATTGCAGGGGTTTTCTGCGATTGAACGGGATTGGGTTCCCTGCTGAACGGGAACGTCAGAGATCTCCACGGACTACACCTCCTTTGACTGCGTTCCAAACCGGTGAACATATCGTCGTGTACACTTCATGGGCGAAATTTACCGCACCTTCAAAGCCTGCGAGCGGATGTTTCCGGTCATGATTGTGATCCACAAATGCAATGCCAAGTTTGTAGGCAAGCGGTCGCTCTTTTACACCGCCCACCAGCAGATCCGCCCCCTGTGTCAGCATGAATCTTTCCAGCTCCGCAGGGTTTGCATCATCGAGAATGATCGTGCCGTCATTGGCAATGTCGCCAATGATCTCGTAGTCCTCGCGGCGGCCGGTCTGCGTTCCGACCATCACTACTTCCATACCGATCTCCCGGAACTGGCGGATCAGCGAAATTGCCTTAAACCCGCCTCCCACATACACTGCAGCCTTCTTTCCAGAAAGTGCGGTGCGGTATCCGGAGATATCCGGCATCACACGACGCAGCTCTGCTGCAATCACTTCTTCTGTTCTTCGGATAATTCCCGGATCATTAGTGAACCGGGCAATCTTTCGAAGCGAGTCTGCAGTATCTTCCACGCCGAGGAAGGAAACCTGCATGAAGGGAATATGATAGGCTTCCTCCAGTTTTTGGGCAAGGTAGAACATGGATCCTGCGCACTGAATGATGTTCAATTCAGCGTTTGCGGCGCGGCGGATCTCTTCATACCTTGAGTCTCCGGTGAAGACCACGTTCACGTCAATTCCGATCTTCTTAAGATAGCTGCGGATTATCCAGGCTTCTCCGGCGAGGTTGAAGTCGCCGAGATAGTTGATCACCGGGCGTCTGCGAAGCAGCAGCTTCGTTGTCGGCGGTTCAATCAGTTTGAACAGCACGTCGCATGCCGTCTGATAGCCAATCGATTTAGTCCCCACAAATCCGCTGGACTGCACCGGCAGCACGGGTACGCCGTACTTTTCAGCGGCTGCTTTACAGACCGCGTCCAGATCATCGCCGATGATGCCTACCACACAGGTCGAGTAGACAAACACGACAGGCGGCTGATACTTTGGAATCAGTTCATCAAGGGCCGCGGCAAGTTTGGTCTCGCCGCCGAAAATGATGTCCTTCTCCCGCAGGTCCGTGGAAAATCCCTCACGGTAGAGGGATTTTCCACTGTTCAGACTCCCCCGGATGTCCCAGGTATAACTGGCGCATCCGATCGGGCCGTGTACGAGGTGAAGAGCATCAGCAACCGGGTTCAGGACCACACGTGCCCCACAATATACGCAGGCACGCTGGCTGACGCAGCCGGCAACACTTTCCGCCCCGCAACTGATGGGGAGCGTCTGATGACGCTCCCCTTTCTGGCGGACAAATTGTTCCCGTCCTTTGAGTAGTACTACATCCTCCATCTCTGGATCCTCCCGATGATTATATCGTGTTCTTCTTACATTACCAGTTCAAAGTCTTCGTCGGCTGCATCCCGATCGCACCGGTCAAGCAGTGCATCGCTGATCTGTTCGATCAAACGGAGTGCACCGCGGTAGCCGGTAACCGGCATGTACGGGTGAATCGCACGGTCAAGAATCGGGAACCCGAACCGCACGAATGGAATGTCTTCCGCCCGGGCGATGTACTTACCGTAGGTGTTGCCGATTAAGAGATCAACCGGCTCGTTCTTGATCCACTGGTGAAGCGTGAACAAATCACCTGCTGCCTTCACGTTTCCGCAAACTCCTGCCTCATTAAGCATTGCCTTGACTTCCTGTTCAAAACCGCCGAGACCGCTGCCGAGAGCGCCGCCCGGCGTTCCGGTCAGCACGTGAACCGGCAACATGCCAAGACTCAGGCAGAACTCGGTCATCGCGGTTACAACGTCCGGATCACCAAAAATTGCCACCTTCTTTCCATGGAAATGGAAGTGGGTGTCGGTCATCACATCAACCAGCTGACCGCGTTCGCACTCAAGACTTTCAGGAATCTCGGTTGCGAATGCTCCACGAAGAGCCATCAGGAACTCATCTGTTGCCTTGATGCCGATCGGCTCCTTTAGACTCACAAATGGGATCTTGCACTTCTTTTCAAGACTTTCTGCCGCCATCTGTGAAGCAAACCTACCGAGTGAGATCGTGAATTTCGCATCTCCGGTCTTCTTCAACTCCGGAATCGTCGTTCCTCCGGAAGGATACATCTCGAACTTACCAGTCATTGGTGAGTCAACAACACCTGAGGTGTCCGGGAACATGATGTATTTGATACCCATCTCCTCGGTCAGGCGTTTGATTTCCCGCATGTCCGCCGGGTTGACAAAACCCGGGATGATGTTTACGAACTTCTCTTTCTTCCCATCGGCAAGCTTCGTCTCTGAGAAGTAGGTCACCATCGCATTGGTCATGTTGGAAAATCCCGTAATGTGGGATCCCTGATAACTCGGCGTGTTTGCATGGAACACCACTTTTCCCTCGGGAATCTCCGACTGGCGGATGGCTGTCGGAATGTCGTCGCCGATCGTTTCCGAAAGACACGTGGTGTGAATGGCAATCACATCCGGGTTGTAGATGGCAAACACGTTCTTGATGGATGTCTTGAGGTTTGCGCCGCCGCCGAAGACCGAAGCTCCTTCAGTAAATGAACTGGTCGAGGCCATGATCGGATCACGGAAATGCCGCGTTAAGTGCATCCGGTGAAACGAACAACAGCCCTGTGAACCATGACTGTGCGGCAGACAACTGTGAATGCCGAGAGCCGCATACATTGCGCCGACCGGCTGGCAGGTCTTAGCCGGATTGATCATGCCGCCGCTGTCGCGTTTGATCATCTCTTTGGGTGTGTATTCAAGCATTACTGGTCACCTCCGTTGATCGTGGCGTTTAAGAACGGCTGATTCTTCCATGGCGGAACAATATAGTTCCAGGTCGGTGATGCAAAGGACATGCTGATGTCGCGTGCGAAGATTACCGCCCCGTTGAACCCGGAGTATGGGCCGCTGTAATCGTAGGAGTGCAGCTGTTTGGATGGGATTCCCATCTTCTGAATTACATACTTGTCCTTGATTCCCGAGGACACGATGTCAGGATGCAGGATTTTGATAAACTCCTCGGTCTCGAAGTGGTTGAGATCGTCCACAACGATGGTTCCTTCCTTCATGTCGACGATCAGTCCCTTGTACTCGTTAAACGGGAACTTTTCCTTGAGTTTGGCGAGACGTTCAGGAGCAATCTTGATTCTGAAACGTTTGGGGTCAGCCTCAACGTGCAGATCGGGGATATTCTTGGAATCAGCATCCTTTTTGATCGTGGGGATTACCAGTCTTCCCTCGTAGTCGTCACGATGGGCGAACTCGTATCCCGCAAGAACCGTCTCGATACCGATCTCAGAGAAAAGACCCTGATAGTGGTGACCTCGCGAGCCTCCTACGAAACAGAACGCGGTCTTGCCTTCGCAGACTTTCCTGTACTGATCGATAACCGGCTGGATCCTTGCCAGTTCACGGGCGATGATCTCTTCGGTCTTCTGCATGAGATCCTTGTTACCGAAGTAGGCGGCCATCGCACGCAGTGAATCGCAGGTGGACTTGATGCCAATGAAGTTGACCTTCAACCATGGCGTGCCGTATTTGATCTCCAGCATTTCTGCGATGTAGTTGATCGAACGGTGACACTGCACGAGGTTGAGGTCAGCGGTGTGGGCGAGCTTCATATCTTCGTAAGATCCGTCACCAGTCATCACACAGACCACGTGATATCCGATGTCTTTGAGAATACGGGCAATTTCCCAGCCGTCGCCGCCGATGTTGTATTCACCGAGCAGATTGACCGCATACGGTTCATCGCATGTCTCCACATCGCTGTTGCCGATGACTTTGTCCATCAGCATGTTGTTGGCAATATGGTGACCTGCGGACTGGCTGACGCCCTTATATCCCTCACATTGGAAAGCAAGTACCTGAATGCCGTGACGCTCTTCTGCAGCACGGGCGACCGCTCCGATATCATCACCAATCAAACCAACCGGACAGGTTGCTGCAATGGAGATTGCGTTCGGATGAAAAATCGCAACCGCCTCATCAATGAGTTTGGCGAGCTTTTTTTCTCCGCCGAAGACGACGTCGGACTCCTGCATGTCGGTAGTGAAACAATAGTTGACATAGTTTTTGCCGTCATCTCCAGCCTTTGCCTTGTTTCTGCGTGTGCCCCAAGTATAGAAGGCGCAGCCTACCGGCCCGTGAACGATGTGAACCATGTCCTTGATAGGGCCGACCACCACGCCTTTGCATCCAGCAAAAGCGCAGCCGCGGTTTGTGATGATTCCCGGCAGTGTCCGGGTGTTTGCTTCTATCTGCTGTGCGGTCTCGGTATCCGGTTCCTTCAGCACAATATGACGTCTGCGGTTGACCAGTACTTTCTCGGGGTATACACCGAGTACCTCTCCTAACTTCTCTTCCGTTATCGCCATTTTCTCCCTTCCCAATATCAGAGTGCTGCAGATCCGGTTTCTCCTGTCCGCACGCGGACAGCGTCTTCGAGCGGCAGGACGAAAATCTTTCCGTCACCCATTTTGTAGCTGGTTTTGTTCACGTCGATGATTGCTTTGACAATTTTTTCAACTTCGTCGTCTTCACAGACGACCTGGAACATTCTGCGGGCAAACATGCGGGAGTCGTCAAGGAATCCCTCGACCAGGGTCTCGACCTCCTGCATGTCGTCGATGTCGTCGAACTGTCCTTTTGCCATGAGATCGTTTTTCAGGCCTGTAAGACTTTCGCGATCAGTGACCAGTTTGCCGCGACCTTCCACCTTCATAGCAATGAAACCTGCTGCTTTTGCATTGAGGAGAGCGCGTTTGGTTGCATTGGTTTTGTTCATCCGGACAAAGGCTAAGATCTCTTTCATCTGATTCACCCCGTTCAGAGTCCCGGCTTGCCCGAGGACACGGTGTAGATTTCGTCGATTGCACTGATGAAGATCTTTCCATCACCGTACGCTCCCTTCTCGCCGGTCTTTGCGTAACGGAGGATGACATCGATAACGTCGCGTTTGTCCTCTTCGCGGATTGCAATTAGGATCATGACCTTCGGAATCTCGTCATAGACGATTCCTCCGAGGTTGATGCCTTTCTGCTTTCCGCGGCCGACGACTTCAACAACGGTTGCCGCGTGAAATCCTGCTCCTGCAAGTTCATAGAGGATTTCATCCTTCTTTTCCGGACGAACAATTGCTTTAACGAGATACATGTTTTTGTTCCTCCGTTTATCCGAGAATACCGAACTCCATCATGAGTTCCTCGAGTCTGTCCTGACACATCGGTTTTGGCACGACGAATTTATCGTTCTTGTTAATCTCCATGGAAAGCTGACGGTACTGGTCGGCCTGATTACAGATGGGGTCGTAGTCGATGACGGTCTTTTTGTTGATCTCGGCACGCTGGACGATATTGTCTCTTGGAACGAAGTGGATCAAGTGTGATCCGAGTTCTTTCGCGAACGCGGTCATGAGATCGAGTTCGAAGTCAACCTGACGGCTGTTACAGATGATACCGCCGAGACGGACGTCGCCGGTGTTGGCGTACTTCTGAATTCCTTTGGAGATGTTGTTTGCTGCATACAGTGCCATGAGCTCTCCGGATGCGACGATGTAGATCTCCTTTGCTTTTCCCTCACGGATCGGCATGGCAAATCCTCCGCAAACCACATCACCGAGTACATCATAGAATACATAGTCGAGTTCAGGCGTGTATGCTCCAAGTGATTCGAGCAGATTGATTGAGGTAATGATTCCCCGGCCGGCACATCCAACGCCCGGTTCAGGTCCTCCTGACTCGACACACAGTGTCCCTTTGAATCCAGGTTTGAGGATATCTCCTAAGACAATGTCGTCTCCCTCGTCACGCAGCGTGTCGAGGACGGTCTTCTGACAAAGACCATTCAGAAGCAGCCGTGTTGAGTCTGCTTTCGGATCGCATCCGACGACCATGACTTTTCTTCCCGCCTCTGCGAGTGCCGCGACTGTGTTTTGTGTGGTTGTCGATTTCCCGATACCGCCTTTTCCATAAATTGCGATCTGACGCATTGTTTTCACGTTCCTGTGGATTTTTTTCTAAAGCTTTCGCTTTTCAAATCTATTTTTCCCTGTCAGGCGGGAAAGCTTTCGCTCTCGCCGCTGCATGACAACCATACAAGTACCAGGATGCCGAAAGTGTTCAAACGGTGCATCCAACCAATTCAGGGATGCACAGTTCGACGTTTCAGCCCGGCAGCCGGCAGAGTGCCGGCTTTGGAATTCGTCATTTGTGTAATCACCTAAAGCACAAAACCCTGAAAAACCACGCCCCGAGTAGAAAAAAGATGTCCCCCTGAATCCTATGATCCAGTAGAGATACCCCTCAGGTTACTGGAATCACAGCGATCTTATGTTAAATTAACTATGAAATTACTGATATATTAATTACCATGCCATATGTCAACCAGTGTCACGCAAACTATATATACAATAATGCGAAGGGGACCTCACGCGCATGAGATTACTGTCAATAATGATCTCTGCGGATCTCCTCTTCAGAAAAACCAGGATTATTTCGAAACTCCGTATGCTATTATTCCTGCAAAGAACCAATAATACTCATTACAGGGAGGCGAAAAAATTGAGCGGATGGCAGGTGGAAATATGTGATGTAACACTGCGGGACGGAGAACAGGCACCGGGAGTGGTGTTTTCTTCTGAGGAGAAACAGGAGATCGCCGGACTTTTGGACGAGGCAGGTGTCAACTGCATTGAAGCGGGTTTCCCTGCGGTTTCGACCGGCGAACTGGCTTCCGTTCGTGCTGTTGCATCCCTTGGACTTGATGCAAAGATCTCCTGTCTCTGCAGAGCAGCTGCCGCTGATGTGGACGCGGCACTTGATGCGGATGTTTCGATGGTAAACATCTTTCTCGGCGTCTCGGATCTGCATATGTGGTGCAAGTTCCATGAGCCGCGTGAGAAAGTGGTTGCATCCGCGATGGATGTGGTCGAGTATGCAAAGGATCACGGGTTATTCGTGCGATTCGCAGCAGAGGATGCATCCCGCACCTCAATGAATGATCTCCTGGTGGTGTATACGGCGTGCGAAAACAGCCGTGCGGATATGATCGGATTTTCAGATACAACCGGTTGTCTCATCCCGACCGAAATTGCGGCAGCTGTTGAAAATATTACGCATTCCTCGCGGCTGCCGCTGAGCGTTCACTGCCATAACGATCTCGGGTGTGCAGTTGCAAACACAATCACTGCAGCCTCTGCCGGAGCATTCCAGCTGCACACCTGTGTGAACGGAATTGGGGAACGTGCCGGCAATGCGGCGCTTGATGAGGTCCTGGTAATTCTCCGGTGCAAAGGAGGAGTTGACCAGTATGATCTCTCCCTGATGCCAAAACTTTCCTCGGTTGTTGCCGAGGCGTCGGGGATTCAGATCAGCAAAAGTAAACCGCTGACCGGAGAGTATGCGTTTTCGCATGAAAGCGGGATCCACGTCGCGGCAATGCTGGAGGATCCAGTTACGTATGAATATGTGCCTCCGGAACTTCTTGGCCGTCAACGGCAGTTTCTGATCGGCAAACACAGCGGAAGAAAAGCGCTCGAGTATGTCCTTCGTGAGATGGGAATTACGGCAAACGATGAGCAGATTACCAGAATTCTTGAAGAGATCAAAGCCCGGAGCGAAAAAAAATGCTCGATCACGTTTCCGGCACTGCGGGAACTGATTGAGAAACTGCAGAAATAACGGTTCCGCCGCCGCTGAAATCTATGAGTACCAAGACACTCGAATTAAGAATGTATATTAAAGAGAATGTGAAATCATTATAGATATCAATATCCGACCCATACGGCAGGAATACAGATACTACAGGAATATATGAAAAGTATAACCGGTTCGGCAAAATGCGACACCTACGACAGGGAAAAAGTTCTTGAAGCGGTAGCAAAAGCGATAAAAGCTTCCGGCGGCCTGCCGCGGGTCGACGGCAGAAAAGTCCTGTTAAAACCCAATCTCTTATCCGATGCCGGAATCGACCGTGCGATCACCACGCATCCCGAAATCGTCTACGCTGTCGGAAAACTGATCCTCGAAGCAGGCGGGGTCTTAACGATCGCCGACAGTCCGGGTGCCGGTATCATCTATTCTCCGAGAGTCCTCAAGAGAGTCTACCACAAATGCGGCATTGAAAAAGTCGCAGAGGAACTCGGCATCAAACTCTCCTATGATACCGGATATCAGGAACGATCCTGCATCAAAGGGAACGTGATGAAACGGTTCACCGTCATCAATCAGGCGTGCAATGCGGATGTCATCATCTCGGTCTGCAAATTAAAGACCCACATGTTCACGCATTTTTCCGGCGCCGTGAAAAACACCTTCGGGGTCGTCCCTGGTCTGGACAAACCGGTATTCCACTCCAGATTCCCGGATGCGATCGACTTTTCTGAGATGCTCGTTGATTTAAACGAACTCATCGAGCCTGACTTCGTCGTTATGGACGCGATAGTCGGGATGGAAGGAAACGGTCCGATGGGCGGCCAGCCGCGAGATGTCGGCTACATCCTTGCTTCGCACTCAGTCTATGGGCTCGACATCTCCGCCCAGACCCTCGTGAACATGCGGCCCGAATCCATCGGAACAACGATGGCCGCCCTCAGACGCGGACTGGTCGATGAAGTCGAGGTCGAAGGGGACGAGATCATACCGATCACGGATTATGTCCATCCGTCCACCTACCACGGAAACCAAAGGGATTCGTGGCACAAGAAAACGATATACCGCAAACTGCAGCGTGTCGGCAAGATGTACGAACCCTCGCCTGTCGTAAACAACAAAAAATGCATCGGGTGCGGCCAGTGTGCACGGATCTGTCCGGTAAAAGCCGTCGAGATCATACAGGGAAAAGCGATTTTCGATCTGACCAACTGTATCAGATGTTACTGCTGCCACGAAATGTGCCAGTATCATGCGATCGTCATGAAACGATCCATCAGCGGAAAAGTCATCCACAAAGTCATCCACTGACGACCCTTTTTTACGTGCTCGTTCCCTCTCGGTATTCTCTCATCAGAGACAGACGTACTCATCTTATTATTGTTAAGCCCCCAAATATATACTCGTGAAATGGGCAATTTTAGGCGGAGGTCTGACCGGGGTCACTCTCGCCCGTCTCCTCAAGGAAAAAGGACATGAAGTCACGGTTCTCGAAAAGGAACCAAAGATCGGTGGTCTGTGCAAATCCGAAGTGAGAAACGAATTTACGTTCGACTGCGGAGGATCGCATATCATCTTCTCCCGTGATACCGATGTTCTCGCGTTCATGCAGAACGCTCTGGCCGACAACCGGGAATTTAGAAACAGAAACACCAAAATATTCTATAAAGGTCAGTATGTTAAATACCCGTTCGAAAACGGACTATCAGCTCTGCCAAAGGAAGACTTATTCTTCTGCATCAATGAATACGTCAAGAATCTGGTAGCGGTCGAAAAAGGCGAGGTCGCAGAGCCAACGAGCTTCAAGGACTGGATCTACTACACGTTCGGCAAAGGGATCGCTGAATGTTATCTCGTTCCGTACAATGAGAAGATCTGGAACTATCCCACCGACAAAATGTCGAAACACTGGATGGACGGACGCGTTCCCCGCCCGCCGGTAGAGGACATCATCAAATCGGCGATCGGTATCGAGACCGAAGGCTACACCCATCAGGCGGTCTTTTCCTATCCGATCGAAGGCGGTATCGAAGCCCTAATCCACGCCATCGCGAAGCCGATCGTGCGTTCGATCAAGACAAACTACACCGTCACCTCGGTCGTGAACACAGGCGACGGATGGGCGGTCTCCAACGGAAAAGAGACGATTTTGGCCGACCGGGTCATCTCGACACTGCCACTCCAGACGCTTCTTCCGATGCTGGATGTTCCATCCCAAATACAGGAGGCATGCGACGCTCTTCGATACAACTCCATCGCCTGTATCTCAGTCGGATTCAAAGGGACCCTTCCGGACATCTCCTGGATGTATGTGCCGGAAGAAAAATGGGGGGCTTTCAACCGCCTCTCCTTCCCGTCCAACTTTTCGAGCAAGGTCGCGCCCAAAGGCTGCTCGGCGGTCCTCGCCGAGATCACCTACAACGAAGGCGACAACGTCTCAAAGATGAACGATGAGGAGATCATTATGCACACGGTCGACGGTCTCGTCAGAATGGGGATCATCCCCTCGAGCGATGACGTCGTTCATACGGCGGTCGATCACTTCAAGTTCGCGTACGTCGTCTACGATCTCGATTACCTGAAAAATATTAAAATCGTCCGGGAATATCTTGAAGGAACTCTTGGCATCGACCTTGTTGGCAGGTTCTCCGAGTTTGAATACATCAATATGGACGGCTGCATCAGGAGCGCCATGAATTTTGTGGAGAAAAAGGCATGAGAGTAAATATCCGGGTCGAGAATTATTCGGTATTCAAATATGTCGGCTGTGCGACGGTCGCAATGATGCTGTACAATGGTCTGCAGAAGACCCCGGGCGTCGAGGTAGAGCTCAACAGCAAAAAGCATGACCACGACATAACCCACTGTCATACCCTTGGTCCGGGAGCAGTCTGGTCGATGCTGCGGGCAAAACATGTCAAAGTGCTGACCGCCCACTCGACCCCGAGCCTGAACGCCAATAATCTTGCCGGAGCCTCACTCATCAATAAGATCTACAAGCCGATGTACGGCAGATATGATCATATTATCACGATCACAGGAGACAACGAACGGGAGATCAAAGAGATGCTCCCCGATATGCCGACGACGAGGATCCCAAGCTGCGTGAACATGGAGAAGTTCCGCCCCGACGCAGAAAAACGCCGGATCTTCCGGGAAACCTACGGCTTTTCGGACGACGACAAGGTGATCCTGCAGGTCGCCCAGCAGACCCCGAGAAAAGGCATCTATGATTTCCTGGACCTGGCTGATGCTTTGCCGGAATACAAGTTCATGTGGGTCGGCGGGTTCCCGTACGGTCCGATCTCGGACAACAGGAAAAAGGTCGAGGCACGGAAAGCCAAAGCCGGCGACAATGTGATCTTCCCGGGATTCGTCCCGGACATCACCGGCGTATATGCCGGAGCCGACGTATTTCTGTTCCCGTCCTACGGGGATCTTATGTCGATCTCGATCATGGAAGCGCTTTCGAGCGGTCTTCCGGTCATATCGCGTGATCTCTCCGAATACCGGGAACTTTTCCCGGGGATCGCCGGATTCTTTACCAAAAACGAGGACATCGCCCCCCTGCTCGCAGACGATGCGATGCTGAGAAACGCTGCGTCCCATGCACGGGCATCGGTCGAGCCGTATGATATATACAAAGTCGCAAAGATGCATGCAGATCTTTATGCGGAGTTATTAGCATGATTTCAGTCGTAGTTCCATCATTCAATGAAGAGGAAGGCATCGAAGCCTTCCTGAAAAGTCTCTGTGACCAGACACTCCCAAGAGATCAGTATGAGATCGTCGTGGTCGACGGCGGATCCAAGGATAAGACCCGCGAGATCGCAGAGAAATACGCGGACAAGGTGTTCATCCAGACAAGCAAAAAAGTCGGCGGAGCCAGAAACGACGGCGTTCTTGCGAGCAAATATGATCTGATCGTGACGACCGATGCGGATTGTTTCCTGCCGAGACCCTGGCTCGAAACGATCGTAAAGGACTTCGAGAAGTATCCTGATGCATCCACGATCTACGGACCGATCTATCCGCTGGAACCCGGATTCAAGCATAAATTCGAGGTGTTCCTGTACAATATCGTGGTCCGGATCGGAGGACGGACAGGTATTTTCTATGCGACGCTTGGAGCGAACACGGCGTTTAGGAAAAACCTCTTCATCGAGGCAGGGATGTATAAGGTCTGCGATGCCGGAGACGACTGGGAGCTGCCTAAACGCATGAAAAACTACGGACGCGTCGTTCTCGATATGAAGATGATCATCGGCTTTTCGATGCGGCGGTACATCAACTTCGGTCTGTTCCGCTCGGCGTTCCAGTGGTTCTACGTGGTCGCAAAAGGCGGATTTTCGGACAAACACCAGTATATGGGTAAGGATTATACGAAAAAATAATGGTTACTCTGTATCTCCCTGACGATCTGGTCATGACGACCTTTGCCGGAACGCTTGAGGAGATCCTTCTCCGCCTGGATATGAATCCGTATGAGATCCTCGTAACAAGGGACGGCGAGCTTTTGCTTGCCGATGATCCCGTGGATGAGGACGATATCCTGCGTGTTACGTCGATCGTGCACGGAGGATAAATGACGAAAGGGTGCGATCACTGCGATAAAAAGGCGGTGTACGTCGATCCTGTCACGAAACAGCGGTTCTGCGGCGAGCATTTTTCCGCATGGTTCGAGAACGGCGTTTCGGCCGCGATCGAAAAATACCGGATGATCGAACCGGGCGACCAGATCGCGGTGGGTCTTTCGGGCGGGAAGGACTCGACGGTGCTTTTGACGGTTCTTGGAAAACTGGATCTGGATGCCGAGCTTATCCCGATCACGGTGGATGAGGGGATCGGCGGGTACCGGGATGATACGATCCTCGCGGCGACCAGGCTCTGCGATAAGCTTGGTCTCGCCGATAAACTGGTCTCTTTTACTGATATCTGCGGGAAAACGCTGGATGAACTGCTGGCAAATGACCCCAGGCAGGCGTGTTCGGTGTGCGGAACGCTGCGCCGACGTGCCCTGAATCAGGCTGCCCGCGAAGTAGGGGCAACGAAGATCGCGACGGGGCATTGTCTGGATGATGAGGCACAGTCTGTTTTGATGAATTATCTGCGGGGGGATGTGACCCGGGTGACGGGGTCGTTTCAGACGAATGCGGACACGATGTTTTTGCCGAGGATCAAACCGCTCTGCCGTTCAACTGAGCGGGAGACCGTTGCCTACGGACTCGTGAACCATCTGCTCACCGATCTGCCGGAGTGCCCATACACAAAGTACGCTCTGCGTGCGGGGGTCCGGACAGGGCTTGGGAAGCTGGAGTACAAAAATCCCGGGACGATGATGAAGATCGTGACCGGCCAGGAGAAGCTTCTCGCAAAGCTCGGACCCCGGGAAGGGGAGATTACGGCGATGGGCCGCTGCGAGATCTGCGGGGAGCCGACGAGTCATCGGCTGTGTGCGGCGTGTACGCTGATCGAAAAGCTGGAGTGAGGGTTATGTCCCGAAGGGGCAGCCTTAGCCGAGCAAGTTTTCGAAGGAAACTTGCGAGCGGGTAGGATCTTGGGAGGGAATGCTCTCCTGAGATTGTATGTTCGTATGATATTCACAGCACCGCCATTTTTCAAAAGAATTATTCCGGCAGTTTTCTGACTTTTTGAAAAAAAAGGATAATAATCATTTATTTGATGGACAAATGTGACATGTTTATATGTCATCATTATGGATGTACTGATTATTGTTTTTGGTGGTAAAATAATGAAAAACAAAGATTCATTACAAACCAGCGGGCAGACGTATCGAATCATGCCCGCTGAATTCAGTTACCGAATGTTGATCCTATTTTTTGTTTTGCTTATGGCTGGAGGAGTTTTTTGCGGTTCTGCGGCTGCTTATGACGATATTCAATATGCACAGAATCTCTCGGATGCCCTGAATATTTCGGTCACAGGTGCGGCATATGCAAATGGTAATACTGTGTATCTCCTGCAGGACGTGCCGCTCAATTATACGATCAACATCACTGCCGAGAATCCCATCACTCTTACAACTGTGGATAGTGCCCCTTACACAATTTTCCGTAATGTGAGCAGTGTCTCTCTGTTCAATATAAGTTCAGGTACATTTATTCTGGAAGGTAACAACGAGTATAATCTTACCATTGACGGAAACATGACGACATATGGTGGTGCAAATGGGAACTCCCTCATTTATGTAAATGGAGGAATATTCACTATGAATGCCGGGTCTGTTCTGCAGAATAGTACTACATCTTCCGTTGGAGGCGGCGGGTTGTATTTGAATGACGGCACGTTCAACATGAATGGTGGAGACATATCCAACAACAATGCAGACAACTGTGGCGGCGGGGTGTATGTGAATGACGGCATGTTCAATATGACCGGTGGAAACATTTCCGGGAACACTGGTGGCGACTTCGGCGGAGGGGTGGAGGTGTATTCCGGTACGTTCAATATGACCGGCGGGAACATATCCAACAACACCGCGATCGAAGGCGGCGGGGTGAATCTAGATAATGGTATTTTCACAATGAACGGCGGGAACATATCAGAAAACACCGCTGGAACCGGAGGAGGAGGGGTGGAAGTGAATGGAGGCACGTTCAATATGATCCTTGGGAATATATCCAACAACACAGCTGAATCCGACGGCGGTGGGGTGCTTGTGAATGGCGGAACGTTCAATTTGGACGGCGGAAACATATTTACCAACACAGCTGAATCCGACGGCGGTGGGGTAGATGTGAATGGCGGAACGTTCAATATGAGAGGTTCTGCAACTGTTGATTCAGACAATGATGTGTATCTGGACGTCGGCACTATATTTGACCCAATAAAAAGCTATATCAATGTAACCGGTGTTCTTGCCTCAGGATCCGGGACGCTTAACATTACGCCGTGGTATACAAACGGCACTGTTATCAGCTATAATAACGGGGTTTCACTTGGAACATGGACCAGCAATTTTGCATTGAACCAAACGTGGGCAAGCAGCAATCCCACGCTGGCTCTTGGACAATCCGGCAGCGATATTTTACTTGGAACGAATTGTACCGTCAATTTCAGCATCAATGACGCAACATTATATCTCAGCCAGTACAATGTCTCCGGGGCTTTGCTTGCACAACCGGCAGATCCTGCGAGAACGGGCTATACGTTCAACGGCTGGAACAATACCAGTGCTTCCGGAACTCCATGGAACTTTACTACTGACAGGATAGTTGGAAACACGAACCTCTACGCAAACTGGAGCGTGAATCCGACGCCGACACCAACGCCGGTGCCGACAAGCAGCGGCGGAAACGGAGGTAACACCAATAATAACGCCGATGCCGGTTCCGTTTCACCTGACGGCACATTCACCACGAACGACGGCGGTCTTACTATCTCCTATCCTGCCGGATCATCCATTATTGTAACGGTGTTCCCGGATTATTTTGGGGAAACAACTGCTCCCTCGGGCATTTCCTACCTCTACGAATATGATGTTTACAGCACTGCAGGTTCAGGAACATCGGTCACACTCGTGTTCAGGGTAAATGAATCGGTACTCAAAGAAAAGGGAGTGGCCCCTGAGAATATTTCCATCCTCCACTACTTTGACGGAAAGTGGTATAACATGACGATACTATCGATCGGACATGTCGATGGAGAATATCTGTACACCGTCACGTCGACCCATACATCACCGTTTATGGTCGTCTACAACATCAATGCATCCTTGTTCCCTTTAGAGGGAGCAAGTACCCCGACGTTGACGCCGACCACCGGTCCAACCATTGAACCGATATCGACGACGACGCCAACCCCGACACAAACACCGTCTTCACCCGTGCCGATCATCGGTATTATTGCAGGACTGGGAGCTGTCGCTCTTCTCATGAGAAGAAAATAAAAATACACCATATCATTTTCAATCCCCAGATATAATCCACGGGATATAGGGATCCGGACTCGGTATAAAATATCGTGACCGGACAGAATTGCGGGACAGGGGTGGATGTCCGGTTTCCAAAACACATCCACCCGTTCATCTATCCGACTCTTTTTTTACCAGCTCTTTTCACTCTGAATCGACACGCGCATCTTCAAAAATGAGCAGTTATTCCTGCATTTCCGGAATATCCGGAGAATCAGGTGCGAAAAACAGACATCCCCACCCCATCCCCCAATCGTCTTCGGTTCCCAGATAGATGAACGTGTAGCCGGCCGTTTCGCCTATCCGGCCGTCGGATTCGAAAAGCAGATACGTATCCACGCTCTCTCCTTTGGGTATGTGTATGACTTCATCCGGCAGGGAAAGATGCAGGCCTTCCGGGAGGTCAACGATCTCTTTCAGATACACATCGATATCCTGCTCAGGGGCGGAGATGGTGATCGCAATCTTTCCAGGAGAATCCGGATCCACAACGAACACCGGGACGCGATTTGAGACCGCATCAACGCGGCCGACCTTTTCAAACCCGGAGCAGTTATCCAGATCGAACTGCCAGATCAGGGTGTAAACCTCAGGCGCTTCGTCATTTATGGGGAAGATGGGGAGCCCTTTGTCGAACATGCCCGGCATAAAGTCGGGAAGGTCCGGTTCCGGGTGATCGGTCCCGGGAAAAACACAGCCCGCCGTGCAGAGTATTCCAAAACACAGGAGGGTAATGACGAGCGGAATGATGATTTTCATGCGATCACGGCTTTGGAGGCTCCGGGACCACCCGCACCACCGTAAAGTTCACGGTTTTTTCCGCGGTGTTGCCGAAAACATCGGTGACCACAAGGGTGATACTGGTATTACCCGGCGTTGTCGGATACTGATCGACGACCCATGGGTAGGGATCCAGCGGCGTGATTTTTTCATCACCGTAACTGTCTGACCGGACGAAGACGTCGGCGATCTCGTTTTGCGACGAGATGAACGCCCGAACGACTCCCCACGGCGGAACGACATCCCCATAGGAGGCTTCGCCGCCTTCGGCCGGGAAGAAGATGTTGATGGAGATAGTTTCGTCTCCTGCGGATACTGCGTAGCGCGGAGCGAGCCAAGCAAGAGTTTGTGAGAGGTTTTCGCCAAAGTCATACACGTACTTTGCAGGAATCATGACACGCTCCGGCGGTGTGTGCAAGATCAACGAAACATACTCATCATAATCCATCACGATAAGAATAACAGGATCGTCCAGTTTCAGCGTTTTCACCACAGATACAGAAGGGTCCCCCGGGTTCCCCGCCAGGGTCACATACTCTTGCGGGATGATCGATCCCGGAAAAGAGACGGTCATATAATTTTCATTTTTCATCTCATCGATCACCGACGCCGGTAGAATAAGCGTTTGCCCTGCATCCATTCCTTCATCACCAGTTGTTAAGAAAAAAACACAACATGCGGATAGAAGTATTGCGACAATTCCGAGTGACAGCAGGATTCGTAGTATGCCCTTCGTGCCGGAACTGTTTTTTACTGACCGAATCAAAAACACTGCCGTTAGAACTCCCATAACTGCCCATGTCAGATAAAGAAGGATCATGAGTACGGGTGAATAAAGAGGCGGATCGGAAAAGGGAGGGACATCACTGCCGCCTATAGATGCAGCTATCTCATAAACGACGAATACAAGTCCGGTAATGAGGAATCCAAGGGAGATCCGGCGTTCCCGAATACCTGCTTCGCGAATACCGAAGACGACAAATCCAAAGAACAGGGCCGCGATCGGAAGGATAGTGATGGGCATGAAATTATAATGCGTGACAATGTTCAGGGGTCTCACCGGATTTTCGGGGGTAGTCAGGATACAGAGAAGAATGAGAAGGGCCGCTCCGATATCAAAGAGAATAAATACTGCCCAGTTCGAGGGTTTTTCTTTTATCTGATAGCGTATCGATCCGATAATGGAGAGAAGAACTGCCATGCCCGATAACACGGCTGCGAGAACGAAGATCGCGATGAAAATGACAGGTGTAGTATCGGGGTTTGAGTTCAGACGATAAAGCCCTATAGGGAGGAGGAGAAGAACAGGGATGAGGTAGATAAGGGATATGAGGATGATGTTGGGATTTTTTGTGTAGGTATCGGTCAATTGTCTGCCTCTATTGTGATAAATGGTATGTGGGCATTGAGGTGCCTTAAATATATTGAGCGTAGTATCCAATTGTTCGCGGGGGAGGGATGAGGGAAAAGGTATTTTTCAGCTTAGAGACGTGGAAATACCGGGGAAAGCACAAGTGTTATAATAATAAAAAAGAGATATAGCCACAAATTGAATTTTTCGGAGGAAAGAACGAATGAATTTCGATAAAAATCTTTTAATGACCTATAAGAAATTAATACAGACAACGGAACTGGAAAGAAGTTATCAGGAGTTTCTCAGACTCTTTCGGTTTTTACGGGTTGAACTGGAAAAAGAGCTGGGAGATTATCGGTTTCAGGGGAATATCATAGAGAACGGTATGGATTATTCCTATTTTCAGTTTACCAATGACGCCTTGAAAAAGAAAGGATTGAAAATTGCGGTTACTTTTGTCCACAGAAATTTCCAATTCGAAGTATGGCTTTCCGGATTCAACCGAAAAATTCAGTGCAACTATTATGAACTGCTGAAAGATACTCGGCAGCCTTTTTCGCTGACTGAGGATCCTAAGAGGAGTGATTACATTTTGAGGATTCCATTGGATCAGAATCTGGATTTGTCCGATGGAAAGCGTGTGCTTTCTGAAATTAAGGATGCTTCATTACGGCTTTTGGGGTATATGGAGGGCGTTGAAGCGACGTAAACTCTGGTTTTGCCTGGCTGAGGTCGGCCACTTTCAGCGTCCAACCCGGGTCCGAAGATCAGAAATAATCTCCCATCCTTCCGGCCCTGTCCCCCCTTTTCATGTTTTCGTATTATTTTCGTGCTTTTCGTGTGATGATGAAACACACCCGAAGTTCCCCTCTCCCACATTCAAACAAGGATCATGAGCTGCGCATTATTCAGCGTAAACAACACACGGCATTCTCCCGTGTGATGAGAAAAGAAAGCATTTTGGCACAGACTTTTGACTGCAGCAATGCAGGGAATTGTTGCCTGACTATTTGGGTGGTGAGGTAAAAACGGCTGGAGAATATAATGAAACAAAGCGAAATAGTTTCAGGACATACAAATATACATACAGTAAAAATGGAGGAAATATATGTTTACGATCTATGTTTATATTCTTGATACTTTAGCCGACTGGGAACTGGGGCATGTTACTTCTGAGTTGCATTCCGGCCGGTTTTTCAAAAAAGGCGCGGAACATGTATCGCTGAAAACGGTTAGTTATTCAAAAGAGCCGGTCACTACAATGGGCGGGATGAAAATCATACCCGATTGCGTAATTGATGATATCGTTGTGAGTGATACAAGCGTGCTGCTGTTACCGGGCGCAAATACCTGGAACGACCAAAAGCACTGCGCTATTATCGAGAAAGCAGGCGAACTTCTCTCTATTGGCGCTATGGTGGGTGCTATTTGCGGAGCTACCGCGGCTCTTGCCAACTTCGGGCTCTTGGATACGCGTCCGCATACCAGTAATGGACCGGGATTTCTTGAGATGTTTTCCCCCGGGTATAAAGGGCAGAATTTCTATATAGACGAGCCGTCCGTAGCGGATAACAACCTTATTACTGCAGGTTCCACCGGGGGTTTGTTGTGGGCAAAACAGATCATTGAGCATTTAGGTGTTTTTGAGTCAAACACGCTGGAATCCTGGTATGCATATTTTAGTACCGGTAAGCCGGAACATTTCTTTGCCCTCATGCAAAGTTTGCAGTCCGGCAATGAAAACTGATCAACTTTTTTCAGAAACAGAACGAGGGTTTTTCATTCCCAGATTGGCTTTTCGATTCGATTTTTATTTTTTTGAGGGTAGGCTGAATGAGCAGGTAAAAAATACAAATAGGTATTCCAATACTCCCCCGTCTTGGAGTAATTTTTCAGATATGACGTAGTTAGACTACCTGATTAATGCAGGATCCAGTATTGAATATATCCACGATATTTTGCAAGGCGATCCTGTCTACCTCTCTATTACTGCTCACCGTGTTATATGCAGCATGCGGGGTGAGAATAAATTTATCGTCCGGCAAATTCATCAGACCAAAGGTATCTTCTGATGTATCAGCGGGTACCTTTCCGGAATAATAACAGTCAAAGGCAGCAGCATTAATCTTACTCGAAACTAAGGCGTCTCGTAAAGCAATTGGTGATACCAGCTCGGCCCTGGCGGTATTAATTAAAATTGTGTCCCGATTCATGAAATTAATACATTTTTCATCAATTATATATCGAGTCTCCGAAGTATAAGGGGTGTGCAGCGTAATTACATTCGATAAACGACATAATTCATGCAGTTCTACAAATTTTGCATCTAATTCCTGTTCAATATCAGACTCACGAGTTCTGCTGTAATAGAGTATTTTACACCCAAACCCGTAGTACATTTTCTTTGCAACCAACCTGCCTATACTTCCCATGCCAACAATACCTATCGTTTTACCAGACACATCCTGGGATACATACTTGTGCCATAAACCGGATTTCGTCTCTTTATTCATAATAAGTATTTTTTTCATGAGAGTCAGGATAAGGGTCACGGTGAATTCGGCAACTGCTAATGAATTGGCATGCGGAACATAGGTCACGGCGACATTATGTTTTTTTGCTGCAGTTATATCCACATAATATCTATATCCCACGCCATTAAACGATATTACTTTGAGGGTATTTTTCGCTGATGCGATAATTTTTTCAGTAACCATGTCTTCCCCGCCGGGAATATAAGCATCCACCCCCACTAATGCATCGATGATCTCATCTTCACTGAGTACTCCGGGAGAGAGGATCTCATAGCCCTGATTTTTCATTAACGTCATCATTTCGTCCGAAGGAGAGGGGCCGGTTATTAGTATTTTTTTCATTTCTGTTTTCGTGGATGCAATGGGAGGGCTGATCATATGTTTGTTTAGTATTGATTATTCTCTTTGATAAAATACTATCTGAATCTTTGATTCAAGAAGTATTTCGTAGCGAAATGCTCCTGATGAATATTTCTGCCCTTTGCATTTAACGGATTCTCATTATCCCCAACTCGTTGTATCCATCTATGTGTCTATCTATGTGTTTATCTATGTGTTTATCTATACATATTCGAAAAATGATGTCCCCCTCCAGACTACGTCCGGACGGAAGGAAAGACGTACTTACATACACACATAAATGTGATTTCTCTCTCTCTCTCTCTCTCTCTCTCTCGTCTGTACAAAACAAAGTATATACTATACTTATAAAAAAAAAGTGATTGATGAGCAGCTTTTCTTCCCGTATTTACTTACTTACGGACGGACTTTTCCCCCCTGTCTTTTTTTTCAACACGTATAGATATGTAGATACACATCTGTATAGGGGATTTTTCCAGACGAAATACTGATCCAATGGGCGGAAATTGAGAAGAGCGGCAGGAGAGGGGAGCATTGAGGGGCTTTTTCCGGGCTTTCGCCAAGAGAACGTGTGTGGAGAGATGCGGGTTTTTCCATTCGCAGATGGGGTTTTCGATTCGAGTTTGATGTGTTGAGGGGGGTGGGGGTGGGGGGGATTTTGGTGGGGTGAAGAGGTTTTTGGAGTTGAAATGGTGATTTTCGTGGTGTCGTAAAAATTACAATATAAAATTATATAAGTTACATCGGTCATGTTGAAATTAAAAAAAAAACTTCACATAGTTATATATGTAGATGAAGTGGTTATTTATTATTGAAAAAGTATCGAAATATGTGATGAACAGTTGAAAGATCCACTTCGAACAACCTCTTACCTATGTTATCAGATAAATGACTACAAATAATTGGATTTCAAATAATTCGAACCAGAAATTCTCTATTAAATTTGATTTTATCCCTGCATTATCTGATAAACACTCCATCAATATAAAGATCTATCGAACATCATTAAAAGGAATTGAAACAGTTATAAGAAGAGCAAATAAGCTCACAAATGGTCAACAAAATAATCTTAAGATAGATATTCTCGCAAACGATGAAGGCTCATTCATTTCTGAATTCACCATATATTTTGTTAATAATTTAATAGATTACCCCATAGAAATTCTCAATTTGTTGGGTTTTTCTGGAAATTTAATTGATGATGCGAGTAAACTTTCAGGTATTTTAGCTACCCCACTTTCACTATTGGCACTCTTTAAAAAAACAAAGGGTAAACAAATAATGAAGGAGGAGTATCACGGTCCTGATACTCTAATGTTAACCACAGAAGACGAGGAAAACTTGGTTGTTCATAAAGAAGTTGCAAAATATTATAAAGATCCGGAGATTCGTGAGGGAATAGAAGATACAACAACGTGCCTTGATGATCCTGATTTTGCTGACATACAATTTTATGATGGGAGCGAACATTATGAGCCTATAATTATAAATAAGGACGAACGTGGGTATTTTGTCTCTCCTGAATCTGATAAAATATTACGTGAGATAGAATCTTTTGATCATATAAAATTGGAAGTAATTCTTGCAGATTTTGAAGAGTCTTCAGATAAATGGAGATTCCGTGATGTAAAAACAAAAGTTGCTTTCGATGCAAAACTCGATGATCAAAAGTATATTAAAAAAGTTAATTTTGGGATTGCATCATTTAAAGCAGGCACGATTCTTGATGTTGATATGGACGTAGCTACCTACGAGTATATCCAGACTCACTCTCTCCGATACAAACGTGTCATAACTAAGGTACATGACATGAGTCTAGAAGAAAAAGACAATTTATCAAAGCCAGATCAGAGAGTGCTGACGCTGGACAACTTTTTCTGATGTTGAATTGCTTTTATTATCATCCAACACATTCTTGAGACTTTCCAACAGCCATTTTTCACAGAAGGTTACTTTCTATCTTAGAACATGTTGATAGTAATTCTCCGGTTTATTTTTGGCATTAATTATTGTTGATAAGTTATTATGTCATAAATATTAAAATATTGAATTTAATGTCATTAGCTAGATGTATTAGACGATATTGCCTAAAAAATTCTCCAAATAATATATGTGTAAAACATCACGCGATTATTATTGCAATATCAACACGCAGATTGACTCATAAAATTTATAAATATTTGCCATATTCAGGAGGAGTTGAGAATTTGGTGAAAGTATTCTTAGATAAAAATATTCCATTTAAAGTATATGAATGTTTAAACAAATTGGACTTAGAAAAAATAATTATTGATGATAATGCTACCGTATTGTGGATTTTTGGCCATGGACAAAAGAACGGTGTAAATCTTCAAAAAGAATTCTGTGAATATTCTTATTTTGACACTAATGTATATCGCAAACACCATAAAAAAGAAATTAATCAATTTCATTGCAACAAAGAGATAGGAAAATCATTAACAGAAATATTAGCAGATGGAAATGGGATTGATTGGGGATATAAATATTGTTGGTTTAGTGCTAAACAAGATAAAAAAGGTTTGAGATATTGTAAAGAGAATGAAAAGGACATAAACGAATTGATTGAGAAAAATGATTATTCAATATTATAATGGGACTTATGCGGCGTAATCTCAACCGAGAAAACAGATATACATATGAGATGTACTTTGATTTGATGTACGACATTCTTTATTCATTTCAAAGAGTCTAGTTCAACCAGAATAAAGAGAGTGAAACACAAGTCAAACCATCGTGAACAAAAAAAATATCCGTTCTCTTTGATCTCCCAAGACATATCACACACTGGTTATGAAGATATCTCCACCGCGGGACGCTCCGCGCCGAAGTCGCGTCCCCGCACCCCAATTCAAAAAAAGGAATACCATATAAGATGAGAAAAACCCGCACGCGGGTTTTTCCCCAGCATTTTTCCAGACGGCGTGCGATTCCTGCGCAGGCGATAAGCCGGAGCAGAGCACGACGACGCAAGAAAAATGCGATTCGCGAAAATTCGCGGAGATTCGCGGTTCTTTTATTTATTGAGCCACACCTAACACTACACGAAAGCGAAGTACACTCCATAAAACAATAACTCCAAAATCCATCCAAAAATATCATCATGAATCTTCTTATAGCACCCCTCTAAAAATTGCCCGATATAATATTTATGCGCGGTTCATTTCATCCCGCATATCTGTTACATCCAAAAAATCGACTTGAAATATTCATATTCTGCTGTTTTGTAATGAAATTCTATTTATATTCTAATATTTCGCCCCACCAAAAACTATTCAAAAAAAGTAACAGACACAATAAATATCATTTCATTTAAATCTAACGAAATTCGACGTATAAATATTATGTTAAATGAAACAAACAAATTCTTTGAAATAACAAAAAACAACGTATTAAATGATCAAATAATAACGATAAATCCCGGAGATATTAGATTGATATTCCCAGATGTAAGTCTCGAACCAATCAGCAATATTCACATACCCATATGGATAATAGTTTGTGCCATTGTCATTGGGATACTACTTCTATTGTTCGCCAGAACAAAATAGGATCAGGGTCACACTGAATCTTAGTTATAAGACGGTTCCCCATTTTGAATATACTACTTTATCCCCCTTCACCCCAAATAGTACCCACACCAATGACCGGCGGAGAAGAAGTATTCAAATATAAACAGTGCCTCATCCTCCGAAGCGACCTAAAACTCAGCTGCGGAAAAATGTGTGCCCAGGCAGCCCATGCCTCCATCGGCGCCTACGAAAAAGCCTCACTTGCCGACAAAAAAGAATGGCTAAGGGAAGGCCAGAAAAAAGTCGCCCTCAAAGCGGCAAGCGAACGTGCCCTCTACGAACTCAAATTCGCTGCAGAAATGGCAGGCGTCCCTGCCTCCCTCATCATCGACGCCGGCTACACCGAGATCCCCCCCGGAACCATCACGGCGCTCGGCATCGGACCCGCAAAAGCCGAACTCATCAATAAAATAACCGGACACCTCCCCCTCCTCTGACATGAAACCATCCACCCACCCCCTCGAAATCGACCTCGGCATGCGGTACTATGCCGCCAGCCGGCCGGGCATCGGCGGACGCCTCCGGACCACCCCCGAAGACTTCGTCGTCGAAGAACTCCCCATCACCTTCACCAACACCGGGCCCTACACCATCTGCAAACTCACCAAACGCTCCTGGGAACACCAGCACGCCATGCACGAAATAACCAACCGTCTCCGGATAAGCCAGAAACGCATCGGATGGGCAGGCACCAAAGACAAAAACGCCGTCACCACCCAGTACATCTCCCTCTACAACGTCCCGGGAGAAGTCCTCGCCAACCTCAACATCAAAGACATGACCCTCGAACCCGTCGCCACCCATCAGTTCTCCCTCGGCCTCGGGCAGCTCCTGGGCAATACCTTCAAAATCACGCTCCGGGACTGCGAACCGGAAAATCTCGCTGAGATCACCTCCGCCATCGCAGGCGAGATCGCGACCGGGATCCCCAACTACTACGGACTCCAGAGATTCGGCGCCCTCAAACCCGTCACCCACAAAATGGGATACCACATCCTTCGAAACGAGTTCAAAGAAGCGGTCGACCTCTACGTCGGAGGCTGCTTCCCGCACGAATCCGAACAGGTCCAAAACGCCCGAAGAGCATTCGCCGAAACCGGCGACGCAAAAACCGCTCTGTATGAACTGCCGTACTGGCTCTCTTATGAGAGGATCATGCTCGACTCTCTCGCCAAAAACCCCGGCGACTACGGAGCGGCCCTTCAGGCAATGCCCCCAAAACTCCTCTCCATGTTCGTCTCGGCATACCAGTCCTGGCTCTTCAACATCGCCCTTTCCAAGAGATGCGAAGACGGAACGCCGCTCAACGATCCGAGAATCGGCGAACATCTCGAGTTCATGAACGACCGGATCGACACGGTCACCGAGAAAAATATCGTGACTGCCCGCCAGCACATGAAACGCGGAAGATGTTTCGTTGTCGGCTGGATGCCTGGAAAGACCCTCCCCGTCGCTCCGGGTCCTCTCGAAGAGACCATGACTGCCCAGATGGAAAAGGACGGCATCTCCATGCAGAGTTTTGCCGCCGCCGCCGAGTTTGTAAAAACCAACTTCGACGGAGCCCACAGGAGAATATCTCTTGCGACCGAAGTACAGACCGCGGTCTTTGAAAACAATGTGGAGCTGACCTTCGTTCTGCCGCCCGGACATTACGCCACGACGGTCGCGAGAGAGTTCATGCAGGCAGCTCCCGAAAAAATGGTCTAACGGCCAATTCCTTTTTTTAAACAACCGGATTTCAAAAATCCGGGTCCGCGATACATATAAGGTGCCTGCAGGCAACTCTACACTTATGAGGAAACGTGTACTTCTCCTAGCCGTTATCCTGATTTTTGCCGTAATTTCGACAGCAGGATGCACACATCAGGCCATACATCTCGACACGGACAAAAAACCTTACTCATCGAATACGCCGGAGATCGGCGGGGTCTTCAACATGTACGCCTACGATGACTTCGTCATGTGGGAGTACATCATTGAGACGGAAGATAAAGTAATCTACGGAATCAATTTTAGCGAAGGAGTCATCCCGGAGAAGGACTGGAAAGCGAAGAGCGAAGAGGCACTCGCTGCTGTCAAAGAATATCACGCGGCCAAGTACGCGGACGCATTCGAGATGAAAGAGGTGACGATCCTCGGGCAGTATGAAGACGGCCTGCATAAGGGTAAGGCCTATTGGACCTATTTATCGCCCGATGAGCTGGCATTCTCGAGGTTAGAAACAGGGACGGTTTAAAATTTATCGTGCCAGTAGCCGGTGACCCGGCCGTTCAACGCGAGCTTTCCAAGCTGCTTATCGATCTCCGGGAGAATGTCCCGGGGGGTGGAACCCTCGAGCGGCGTTCCCGGAAGGGGAGTCAGGTAATGCACATGGGCCGTTCCGTATCTGGTCACGTCAGAAACGAGTGAGAGGGTCGCCTCCTCATCCTCGTCTGATGCAAACGGAAAGCCGAAGATCACATCGACCACCGGGGTCTGCCCGACTTTTTTACAGATATCGAGTGCCGAATAGACATCGGCGACCGTATGCCCCCTGCCCATTTTCGAGAGAACGGCGTCCGAACCGGACTGCGCCCCGAAATGGAGCTTCGTATTGGAACAGAACTCTGTGACGAGTTCGGCGGTCTCCTGAATAACGAACTCCGGCCTGACCTCGGACGGGAATGTCCCGAAGTAGATGTTGTTCTTCGGCATCGAAGATAAAAGCCGGCGGAGTTTTTCCACATCGGGAACGCGGCCGTCCGCCGAACCGTAGGCGAACGCGTTTGGCGTGACGAATCTCGCATCCTGATACTTTTCCGCCATGGAAACTATCGCTTCCCTTGAACGGTGACGCATTCGTCTTCCATGCAGACATGGCGTTTGACAGTAGGCACAGGAGAACGGGCAGCCGCGGGAAAGTTCGATATAGCCCTTCATTCGCGAAAACGAGGGAAATGCATCCAGCCTGACCGAATGATCGATCGGAACGAAAACGGAGCCACGGGAGGCGACTCCCGGGATCTTCGCATCCTCTCCCTCTCCCGCATCTAAAGCGGCGAGAAGACGCGGGAGGGTCCGCTCGCCTTCACCGACCACGACATAGTCAGCGATAAGAGAGACCTCTTCCGGACATGCCGAGGGGTGCGGGCCGCCGACTATCGTGATCTGCTCTGCAGATTCTATCTCATCAACGTATTTTGGATAGTCAAGACTATTCAGACTATAACATATCACATCCCCGCCGTCCGAGGGGGAATCAACCGGCTCAAGGATATACCCGTATTTTTCACAGGCGGCATACAGAGCAGCATAGGAGTTTCGTGCCGCAGCGATGAAACGCCAGGTTATCCGCATTATGCGAAAGAGACCGTACCGCGGGTTCCGTCAACGGTGACGACCCCGTCAGCTGGAAGATCGCCATTTAGGCGGTCGACGGTCGGGATCTCTGAGATGATCGCCCCGGTCGCGATGATCGTTTCGCATTCGGTGTTGATGATCGCGGCAGGAGCGACATGGTTTTTCGCGAGGGAATATAAGACATAGGAGCCGACGGTCGAGCCTTTTCCGTACGGGAATACCAGGACTTTTCCGGCGATCGACTTACCGAAGAGGGGGTGGGTTTCATCGATGACGATACCGGTTTTCGGATCGACACCTCCTAGGAAGGATATTGGTGTATCGGTTATGAGAAGTGGACCGGTCCCTGTCCCTTTTGCAATGCTTCGTCCCTGTATTATCATTGGTTAATAATATGAGAGGGGACATTTTATAGTTTTACTAAGCCAATATCCTATCACACGATGACAGCATTTCTGAATGGTTTACTGAATGAGCAGCCGGTTTCCCTGACGGTGAACGGACGTGGGCTCGCGACCGTGATGATGCTGAGAGATATGACCGAGGAGTTTGCCGTCGGCTATCTGACGACGGAGGGGATCGTGCCGTATGCGGATATCGAGTCGGTGATGCAGAATGATGCCGGGGTGAGTGTGCTTACAAAAAATCCGTTCAAGGTGCTTCTCCCCAAGAAAAGCGTGCTCTCCGGATGCGGGGGTACGGCGTCCTATCTGGATCCGGAGAAACTGCCGGTGCTTGAGTCATGCATCCCGGTCCCGAAAAATATTCTGAAACACGAATTTTCGAGCGACGTGATCAAGGCAGGCGGATTTGGGGTGAAGGCGTTTGCCGATGGAAAGATCGCGGCATCTGCAGAGGATCTTGGTCAGTTCACTGCGCTGGACAAGGTCGTTGGTCGATTACTCATGGAAGGGATCCCGTCGGAAAGCACCGCCGTCCTTGTTTCAGGAAAGGTGACGGCAGACCTTGTCAGGAAATGTCTGCATGCAAAGATCTCGGTGCTGGCGTCAAAACTTCCGCCAACGCATCTTGCGGCCGAAGTGGCGAAGAACGGCAAGCTGACATTGGTTTATTAAATTGAAAAGAGGGGTGATGGAGTAGAATATTGTTTCCACTTCCTTCCATCATGAAATCTTTTGATAGATTCTAACGTTTCAGCGTTCATTTGGAGAAAAGAAGATTTTATGTTTCCTTTCCAGCTACTCGATCAAGATGCTCTAAATATTTAGTAATGAATGTCTTATTTGAATAATCCGTATTTAAATTCTGCAAAAATCCGAACGGTTTCCAGCCAAATATTTTGAAATTTACCAAGTTTCCATTTATTCCCGTTTCTCTGTAATTTAGAAAATTATCGACTCCTTCATCTAAAACACCTTTTCGTGGCAATAAGAAATCGGCCAAGGACCACCCATAACCACCATTACAATGACACTGATAAACAGCCTTCTTTGGGGGAAAAATATGAAGTCCTATTTCCCCATTTTTCTTTTCCAGCATAAATTCAGCATATGATAGATATCCACGTGCTGTGATAGATACTCCCCCAATATCGCCATGACCAAAAATCCATATTTGTGATATATTAGGATTTAATAAAATGTCCCTCAACATCTCACTGTCCGTACATAGATAGAATTGATATGCAAGGTCACGAAGAGCAAGTCCCTTAGCCAAAGTTAGTGCAGTGTAGTCAAATGAATCACGATATACATTTGCATTACGTGCAACAATAATTGCCGTATGCATCTCATCTGAACAATGTGAACCGTATTTTTCCATTTTATTATATGCGCTCTTCTCGGAACTTATCTTGGTAATTGATGCCAAAATAATTAAAAAAGGAAGAAACATGAAAAATAATTCAAGATTATATTCATAGTTTTGGATTGAAATTAGAGAGAAGATCACTCCACAAACTATTATTGATAAGGTAGTTAAGAAATATGATCGCTTAAGATCATAAAGAAACTTTACAAATAACATACAGATAAGGGCAATAAATATCCAGAAAAGACAGATAATCCCAATTGACTTGGGTGCTATAAATGGAACAACTATGATTTCATCGTAAACTAATGCCAAAAATACATATAATAGGATAATAATTAGATTAAGATATAATTTGCATTGGTATTTCAACTTTTGAGCGACTAGATAATCTTGAAATAATGTTAGTTGTTTAGTAGATTCAGATGTCATATAGATCACCGTTTATCCAATACGCAATAAAATTCATCTAACTTTCCTCTAACAATTTGATGTACTTCCTTAGCCGATTGTTTTTCAAGCGACTGATCCGGAAATGCAGACAGAAGATCTGAATAAAAATTACTTTCTTTCACAACCATACAAAACTGTTCAAAATCTACATCTTGGATACGGTCATTATCAAACTGTTTATAGAAAGAGCGAGCAAGACGGCATTTGAAAATTATCTGCATGATTTCTTTTATTTCTGAAAAATTTTGACTTAAGAATAACACATAGTGATAAGCTACACCATACCTCAAATAAGGAATAATATTATAGGTAGAACAAGAGAGAATGACATCCAATGCTTGATAAATAAATCCATATATAGCTGCAAAAAATTTAGATCCATCTAACCCAATTCCATCGATAGAGAGTAAATCATCGTTTAATGCAAGCTCTAATCTCTCTCTAAAAGCTTTGGATGGATCATCAGAATCAGAAAGAATCAAACTCTTTTCAAGTTCATTACGTAAACCACTGCAAATATCATCAATTGTCTCATATGTGGTAAAATATTCTTGAATGGATTTGGGTTTGTTCTTGAATAAATCTAAAAATACATTGGTCGAATTTTTTTGTATCAATTTTTGGTGATCCTTATTCAAAGAACGTAATGGCAATATCAGAATATGATTTCCATATTTTGATAGAATCTGAATGTTATTTGTAACAGAATTTATGATTTGCTTCTTCACTCTATGCAGAAAATCAGGATCACCACAATTTGCAACAACATTGGCATAAATCGACACTTGGTCATCGAGGATATGAACATCACCTAAAAGCATGAATGGATAGTGCTCAAAAAGATCTAAATCTAAAAATGTTGCAGCGGTAAATGCGTAGACATCTTGTGAAGAAGAAAGATTGCGCAAATATAAATCAACAATTTCCTGATTTGTTGTCCAGAAAATAGAGATTTCATCTAGGATGGGATTCGAAATATCATCGGCAGATATTATATCTACAATTTTTTCCAGCAGTATTTTATATTCTGTTTGAATAGAACAGATTTTCTCAAGAAGTAAATTCTTATTCATCAAAATCCAAAACCCCCTTGATTAGAGATTCAGGAATTCCATAAAGTTCATCCAGTAACTTCACTGTCTTATTCATTACCATTACACAATCCGGTAAGACATTCTTCAATTTTTGTTCGTCATTTATATCAGGGACACAATGATATCTATGAGCTGGATTATTGCATTTTAGTAAAGAACTTTCACGTATTGCCCCCCACAAACCATGTTCAAATGCTGAGTCATAATCATAATATAAATCATATAACTCTTTTTCATCAACTTCAATGGCTTTTGGTCGAATAGAGATCTTATCAAAATACGTCGTGTCCATGTCAAGAAATTCTTCTATTTTGAATTCGTTGATTAATAACTCCAAATAATTATAAGGAACATGAGAGTCCTGACGAATATTTGGATACGATCTTGCCCGTGCAACAATTAATTTATATTGACCTATTCCATATTCCTGGAACTCTTTCCAAACATCAGGGTGAGTGGTTTCCAGATTGAGCAAATATTTTAACATAATATAATTCTCAATTAGAACTCTGACCGAACTTCGACCAACAATTGTATTTTGTAATTTGTAATCAGTAATTTCTTTTAATCGTTTGTAGGAATACGTTGCAATGCCAAGTATTACCAGCATCTTATTATCTAGAGGCGATACTCTTACAAATAAATCAGTTAAATATCCATATACTTCATATAAACGCTCCATATACACGTTATAGTTCTCTATATCATCTTCATAAGATAGCCCGTATAATTCACATTCTGTCATTTTACTAATTGCCTCCCAAAATAATGTAATATTTTGCTCATTAATTTCCACGAATTCTGCTTCTAAGAATATTAATTCCATTGACCGAATAGATGGTCTTATCATCCGCATTTTAGGATCATCATGATCTAATTCTAGATAAGAATTCAATTCATCAAGAAGATTTTTTTGTTCCTTTTGAAAATGTAGATGACCACTGGAATAAACATAATAGAGAACAATGAATCTGATATCTGTCGAGAAATCCGATTGATGATTAGTTGCTTTTTCAAGAATGGAAATAATAATCTCTATCCTATCTTCAATTGATTTTTTTACATTGACAAATGTCTCCGCAAATATCGGTTGAATGCTATATGTATAGATTAGTGTAAGTGGTGAAAGCGTATCCTTAGAAACCACCTTCAATAATTCCTGATAAAATAAAATTTGTTGTTCATTACTTAATGAAAAAATATCTGAAAGACGAGGGAGACTAAGATCAGGAGCAACTTCGTGCAATTTTTTAACAATTACTCCAAGACGTTGTAACCCCTCTTTTCGTTCATACTTATGCAGAATCAATGCAATCCAAAAATATTCTGGTAATCTGCCATAACTCCAAGATTTTGTGTCTCCAAGTTCGGTTACAAGTTCATTTAAGGGAGCAGTAAATTTTCCTTTATGAAATTTATGTTGAGATAATTGTATATGGTCCATAGTTTATCACACATCTATACATGTTCTCCATTTGAATCTCCATTCAATATCCCATGAAAATAAAGTAGCCAATCTGAGATGATTACCACATCAGATATTTGTTTATTTTTGATATCAAACATATAATTCAGGAACAATTAAGAGAATATGGGAACCTGAAACATATAAACCCCCAACCGCGCGGTGCGATAATGCCTTGGGGATGTACAAAAAAGGCGTTCTCACTCAATGAAGACGGCTCAAAAAATGAACAAATCCAAGTCAAATACTGATGCGTTCTTCACCTGTGTACACTACAGATTCAAAAAAAAAATTATTTTCTCAGTTGCAGAATCAGCTTCGCAACATTATCGCCGAACTTCTCCAGCGTGGCCATACCTTCCTTATCGTTTGCGACATCTCCCGGTGCATGACCAAACGCGATGTTCCAGTAGGAAGAACCGCAGACGATCATATCTGAGATGAAAAAGGACATCAGCATCTCCTGCAGGGTCGAGGTCAGACCGCCGCGGCGTGCAACGACAACCGGACCGCCGACTTTCCCTGAAAGCCAGTTCCCATTCACCCGGGCGACCATCGAAACACGCTGGATAAGATTCATCACGTCCCCGCGTGCCGTTCCGAAATAGACCGGAGCGCCGATAATAAAACCGTCTGCCGCCTTGATATCATCAAGCATATCATTCAGCCCGTCCTTGAGACAGCATTTTCCGTTTTTGCCGCATTCGCCGCAGGCAATACATCCCTGGATCGGGTTCCCGCGAAGAGAGATGATCTTTGCCGAGAGACCCCTCTTTTCGATCGCATCTTTGCATACATTCAGTGCATGCTCGGTGTTTCCTTTCGCCCGCGGGCTTCCGGAAATCAAAATAACATCTGCCATACCTAATACTTGTACGGTAGAAGTAAAAAAAGATGAATGTTAGTTCGTAACAACACGAGTGTTTTTGCCCATCAGCTTCCCGCACTGGATCTTACCCATCACGAGTATATTGACACCGCGGACCTCGGCAGATACGATGCCCGGACGAAGCAGAACATTCCCGTCCGACCGGATCACCCGGACTTTTGCATTATCGCAAACCGTAAGCTGCTCCGCACCTGAATTGAGTTCGCCTTCGATGACCGAGTCATGACAGATCACCGCACCATTGCAGGTCACGTTGCCGGCGACGTGGGACTCGGAGCATAAAAAGAGTTTCCCGGTAACGACGAGATCACGCCAGAAAAATGTACGGGGAGGTACAAGAAAATCGCCATCGATCATGACTGAGCCGCGGAAATATGATCCAGGCTCTGCCGTGTGCAGATTATCTTTTACTATTACTTTCATGCTACCCCAAGTATGCTTATTAATCCTTCAACGTCAGGGATATTAATAGGTTCTGAATTATAAGGCTCTTCACAGTAATAGTGAAAGGATTTCCATCAGCAGAAACACAAAGAGAGCGGCAAACATCCCGTATTTGAGAAAGGTCGTGCAGTTTGACGCGGCAAGATCCTGCGGATCTCGAAATCCAAGCGATCTCGCAGTCACGAGAAAGATGAACACATCCACGACGCCGATCAGGATCAAATACACAACACCCCAAGTGAGGAACGGAACAAAGCTGAAGAGTACAGCACAGAGAACAAATATTACGGCGAGGACTGCGGTTCTCCGGACCCCTATCTGCATCGGAAGGGTCCGTGCCCCGCCGATCCGGTCCCCCTCGATATCCTCGGCATCTTTCAGCAGTTCACGGGCAAGCGTCCCAAAGAACGTGATCGCAAAGAGCGGCAGCATGACCAAAAATGATCCGGGGCCGACCAGAAACCCGCCGAAGAGGAAGATGCTCCCTGAAAGATAGGCTACGCTCAGATTACCTAAGAGCGGGATGCCCTTGAACTTTGCCGCATAGATGATCAGGATCAAGACATTGACGAGAGCGATTCCGAGACACCAGAAGTTCGTGAAACAGGCGGCAAGGATCCCTGCACCAAAAAGGAACCCTGCCCAGACGACGGCTCCCTTCGGAGAAACTTTCCCTGACGGGATAGGACGGTCAGGCCTGTTCACTTTGTCGATCTCCAGATCGAAGTAATCGTTGAGTACGTTCCCTGCCCCGCAGATCACGAGAACGATGAAGAACAGCAGCACTGCAAAAAGCGGCTGCGTGCCTCCAGCGATAAAGTAGGCGATCCCTGCGGTGACTCCCGAGACGCCCGCGTTCATCGGACGGATGATTTTTCCATAACCAGCCAGACTCATGTATCAGTATGTGTGGGTGTGCCGCTTCGAAAAAGATATCCCCGTGAAGCCCGAATAATTATGAGAATCAGGGCATGTAGCCAAGCCAGGATATGGCGTCAGCCTCCTAAGCTGAATATCTAGGGTTCGAATCCCTACATGCCCGTTTACATTTTTGGGGTCAATCATGGAATGCAGGGAGATCACTGAAGGGAGTACGACATTTACCGCTCCGGTCCAGGACGAGACGACACATTTTCCTCCCGGCTCGGCC
Source organism: Methanocorpusculum sp. (assembly GCF_030655665.1). Classification (NCBI taxonomy): domain Archaea; kingdom Methanobacteriati; phylum Methanobacteriota; class Methanomicrobia; order Methanomicrobiales; family Methanocorpusculaceae; genus Methanocorpusculum; species Methanocorpusculum sp. The sequence continues at coordinate 176,376 of NZ_JAUSPQ010000004.1, forward strand.
CCGGTCTTTTACAATACGAAGATGGAGTTCAACCGCGATATGACGGTACTTCTTACGAAGATCATTCAGCCGGCCGATTATCTGGACGCAATGGCGGCAACGGGCGTTCGCGGCCTTAGGATCGCAAACGAGGCAGGGATCCCGGTCACGATAAATGACCGTGACGAACAGGCGGTCAGGATAATCAAGGCGAATGCAGAGAAACTGGGCGGCAGTATTACCGTGACCTGCGATGATGCGAACCGGCTGATGTGCACAGAACGATTCGATTCGATCGATCTCGATCCGTTCGGCACCCCGGTACCTTTTCTCGATGCAGCCTCACGGGCGGCAAAACATTATCTTTTTGTCACGGCGACGGACACGGCCCCCCTCTGCGGAGCCCATTTCAAGGCAGGGTGCCGCAGATATTTTGCGACGCCGAGAAATACCGAGTATCACGCAGAAGTGGGTCTTAGGATGATGATGGGGACTATGGCCAGGGAACTTGTGAAATACGACCGCGGCATGAAGCCGATCCTGAGTTTTGCAAAGTCCCACTACTTCCGTTCACATGTCAGAGTGCTTGGAAGAGTCTCAGCCGCTGATGAAACTATGGGGCAGATCGGTTTTGTGATGCAGTGCCCAAAGTGCCTCTATCGTGCCGAACAAAAAGGCGCTCTCTACCCAAAAACGCATGTTTGCCCGTACTGCGGCGTCGAGAGCGTGCCGGTCGGCCCCTTGTGGATGGGACCTCTGCAGGAAAAGGAGATCCTTGCCGAGATGCTGACCGTCCTGCCGGATATGCAGTTTGGAACAAAACGGCAGATGGAAAAACTGCTGACGTTCCTGCTTGCAGAACCGGAAACATGCACATATTATGATTACCACATCGTTTCCCGAAACATGAAAGTCTCGCCGCCGAATATGGAAGAACTGATTGCGAGCTTAAATGAAGCAGGATACTACACGACCCGGACCCATTTCTGTGATACCGGGATAAAAACGACGGCTTCTCTTCCTCTCATCGAGGAAATGATCCGTCTCTGGAACAAAGAGAATCTTCAGATGTAGTCGCCGATGTCCATCTCAGAGGAGATGAGAGAATCGCAGTACTGACAGCGGAATCCCCGCGGGTGCACGACGAATTTACTCTGGACAGGCTCTTTTGTATTTGTGATGCAGTTTGGATTCGGGCATTTGATCACGCCGACGATCCTTTGCGGGACTTCGACGGGTTTTTTGTCCGAGACCTTGAAGTTCCGGATGATACTGATGGTCGCGTCAGGGGCGACCAGAGCGATTTTATCCACTTCGTCTTTGAGGATTTCACGATTCTCGATCTTGACCATGTCTTTTCGTCCGCCGCGTGAACTCGTGACATTTGATGCGACGATGACCGTAACGTGCGTTCCGTCACGAATCCCAAGGATCCGGAGAACGGTCAGACCCTCACCCGGGGTGATGTGGTCGATGACCGTACCGTTTTTGATCGGCGAGATAACGATCCCGTCGGAACTAGTTCGGACCATCAGTTGATCACCTCGTTCAGCATTGCCATTCTTATCGGAACACCGTTATGCGCCTGTTCAAAGTATTTGGCACAGGGGAGGTCATCGACCGCCGGATCGATCTCGTCGACGCGGGGGAGCGGGTGGAGAACGATCATACTCGGTTTGGCAAGTTCCAGGAGTTCGGGCGTGATCCGGTAGGTGGATGCGTAGTTTGCAAAAGCGACCGGGTCGGGGAAGCGTTCGCGCTGAAGACGGGTCACATACAGGACATCGAGTTCAGGAAGAGCATCCTCGATATGATCATGGACGATCAGTTCGACACCTACATCCTGGAGATCTTCTTTGATAAACTTGGGAAAATTGAGTCCGTCAGGGGCGATCGTATGGAGGCGAATGTTATTGTATTTGGAGAGGGCAAACGCAAGAGAATGGACGGTTCTTCCATATCGAAGATCGCCCTGGAGTCCGACGTCGATGTTTTCGATCGGCATGGATTCGCGGATGGTAAAAAGATCGAGTAAGGTCTGGGAGGGATGCTGACCTGCTCCATCCCCCCCGTTGATAACGGGGACTGACGCGACCTCGCCTGCAAGACGGGCGGCACCCTCTTTCGGGTGGCGCAGAACGATCGCGTCGCAGTATCCGGAAATGACGCGGATCGTGTCTGAAAGGGTCTCTCCTTTGGTGATGGAGGTGGCTTCGACCGAGCCGAGATTGAGGATCTTGCCCCCAAGACGCATCATTGCTGAAGAGAAGGACATGCGGGTCCGGGTGCTGGGTTCGAAAAAGAGAACGGCAAGAAGTTTGCCGTCAAGTTCGTGGCCGGTGTAGTTTCCACGATCAAATGCGGCAGCGGAACAGAGGAGTTTGTCAATTTCTTCACGTCCCATATCCCTTACAGATAGGATATTTTTTTGTTCGTGTGTCATGAATGGTGCCCAAGAATTTCAGTGTTCAATAGTTGAACTGCACGGAATAAATAACCCACGGAAAAATCCACTACACTTTGTGGAGCTCGGCATCGATGTCCATGTCCATGAATTTATTGGTGGTAAGTCCAAGTTCATACGGGTTGACGGTCATGGTCATGATGTCCCCTTTGATGACAAAGATGATCGATGCGGAACCGTACGTTCCAAGATACCTGCCGCTTCCAAGGTATGACCAGGTTATGGTTTTGGCAAAGGGAACATTATCATAACCGGGGGCATCCAGCGTACCGGTAACATAGGCCGTGTGATCGGCATTGAAGACGACACGGAAATCAGCCGAAGCTTTGATAATGAACAGATTGATGGTTTTTGAACCGACCCAGGTGCCGACGATCTCTTTCGTGCCTTCGGGTAACGGGGTGGGAGTTACGGTCGGAGTCGGAGTTTTGGTTGGGATCGGCGTAAGCGTGGGAGTTTTGGCGGGGGTAGGAGTCTTCGTAGGAGTTGGAGATATGGTCGGCGTGGGAGTTTTGGTTTGAGTTGGGGTGATAGTGGGGGTCGCAGTTTTGGTAGGGGTAGAGGTTTGCGTTGGGGTTGGGGTGATAGTAGGGGTCTGAGTCAGCGTGGGGGAAGCGGGATCATCGGATCCCGTGAGATCCTGCAGAAATGAAGACAGATGCGGAGCAATACGATCATAATTCATCCCTACCGCTGCACCGCCGGCAACACAGAGAAGACATAAAAATAGTATCAGAACTTTACCCATAGTTAATTCCTATTCAGGCTCAGAGACCAAAAAAGTTTGGGTGATATCTCCTTCAGACAGGAGATTCGATATAAGGGATGGGGAGGATAAACGATTTGGTTAAGACCGTGATCGGGCTATCCGATGCCCTCGGAATAAATGTAGATGGGACAATACGTATTATCAACATGTCATCATAAAGTTCAAGAGGTGCGATACTAGAGCCATACTTTGCCTGATACTCGTTCGCTTTAATATACTCCCAAGTAATATCCTTTTTTTCTTGCGTTGGAATGTCTCCCTGATAATAGATCACACTAATAGAGCCGGTTCCATCTTTCAGGAATTCCATCATAACCTCATTAGAGACAGTGCCTTCTATCGTACCGTTCCAAAGTCCGACAATTGCATCGGGGGAAGTAGCTAAACGATTCATAGTGAGCTCAAAATCGATATCAAAGTCGGCAATACCCATCTTCTTCGGGTTCATCGTAATGGTAAGCGTATCTCCGGTCAGATAGATCGCCAGTGAACTGTCACCGCTCTTTCCAACATACTGGTTGCCTGATACATACTCCCAGTTCAGGTTTGCATTCAGATTTTTGCTCATTCCACCGCCGCTGATACTTCCGGTAAGTTTTGCAGTACCATCTTCATTACACTCAAGAGTCAGATCGTAGGAAACAGGCGAACCGCTATCTACGCTCACCCAGGTACCAGCTAATTCATACGGGGCTGTATCAGTTGTCGCTGCAATACAACCTGCAGCACTCACGCAGACAAGGAGAGTCATAAGCATCCCAAAAAGAAGTTTACCATTCATATTATCTATTTTTGGAAGAGAAGGGGGTTAAAACTTTTCTCTGTGGTATTACTCAGGAACCATGCGGCAGTTAATTTGTGGTGATACGGATCCCGGTTGTTGTCGAGTTTAGTGATGACAGATACCTCCAGACCGGCATTGTCATCTTCGACGAATGGGTGCTGGTAAACATGGGTCAGCTGATTGCCGGGAATATTCATGCCGCCGTAGATCGAGATGGTAGCACCGACACCGATCTCGAAGTAAAACATGATCTCGCCTAGCTGAGAGATGAAAATAGTTTGAGTAAACTGATGCGAAAAAAAAGATTGGGTTATACTTTGCTCGTCGGGATCGAGAGCGGATTATCCAGTCCCTCGACACCGAGCTTGGATGGGATAAGTGTTACAACAAGCTCCGTACCTACGAGCTGCAGAGGCAGCATCTCAGATCCGTACTTTGCCTGATACTTGTTTTCGTTCAGATACTCCCAGGTAACATCCTTGGTAAAGGACTTTTCCTGTCCCATTACATTAAATGTGCCTGCGATAGTACCGGTCCCGTCAGCTTTGTAGACCATGGTAAGGTCATAAGAAACAACACCGTCTTCTGTACCTTTCCAGCTTCCTACGACCGCATCAGGAGATGTGGTGGTTGGAACGACTGTTGGCGTCTTCGTGGCAGTAGCAGTCGAAACAGCGCCGGTCGAACGTTTCATATTGACATCAAAATCGATATCAAAGTCGGCAATACCCATCTTCTTCGGGTTCACCGTAATGGTAAGTGCATTTCCGACCAGATAGATCGCAAGTGAATTGTCACCGCTCTTTCCAACATACTGATTGCCTGATACATACTCCCATTTCAGGTTTGCATTCAGATTTTTGCTCATTCCTCCGCCGCTGAAGCTTCCGGTAAGTTTTGCAGTACCGTCTTCGTTACACACAAGAGTCAGATCGTAGGAAACGAGCAAGCCGCTTTCTACGCCCACCCATGTACCTACGAGGGCATCCGGAGCAGTTTCCGTTGGTGGGGTTTGGGTTCCGACACAACCCGCGACACACACACAGACCAGAAGGACAACGAACACTCCTCCAAGAAGTTTAACATTCATACATTCTATTCTTGGAAGAGAAGAGGGTTAATACTTTTCTCTGCGGTATTATTTCAGGAGCGATGGGCAGTTAATTTTTGGTGATCCGGATCCCGGTGTTGTCGACTTTCGTGGTGACCGATATCTCCAGACCGATAGCGTCCAGGATCGGTTTCATGTCCTGTTCGATTTTTTCGGTGACCACACAGATCGAGGGGCCGACCGAACTCATCGCGACGAACTCAAGACCCGCCTGCCTGAGTGCATTCATGTACTGATATATTATGAATGTGTGGTGCTGGACCTCTGCACGTTTCGAACCACGGAACTCGATCTCCCACATGATATCCCCCATCTTTTTAAGATCGCCTTTTTCGATCGCAGGGATCATATCCATCATGATCATGTAGGCTTTGAGTTCACGGTCACGATAGTCAAGGGTCCGTGCACGGTTCATGAGAAGGGAGAACTCTTCGAGACCGGCGTTGTCATCTTCGGCATGGATGTTGGGTGTGATGATGAAGACATTTTTGTCTTCGGCGAACGGGTGCTGATATACATGGGTCAGCTGATCGCCGAGAATGTTCATGCCGCCGTAGATCGAAGTCGCTGCACCGACACCGGTCTCGAAGCCGAAGGCTATCTCACCGGGCTCGTTGGTCTCTTCAACATAGTTGTGACCGATCAACCTGCGGATGGTATCATTTGTGAGCGGCCGTCCTACTGCCTCATTCATGGCAGATACGACCGCCGAGGCGGTTGTACATGTGGACCCGAGACCAACGTGTTCTTTTCCATGATCATGTGTATGGATGATAAATCCTCCGGAATATCCAGTGATCGCTTTGAATGCGGCAACCAGATGTTCAATCAAAAGAATACGCGGGGAGTCGATGACCGTGCTTCCCGGAGTACAGGACACGGTCGCACTACTGTATAACTGTAATGCAAACCCAAGGCCTCCACCTCCCGGCATCCCCGGAGAGAAACGATTCATATCCAATACAGATAGGTGGATACGTGCAGGTACGGTAACGGTAAATGATCCATTTTGCGGAACGGGCGCTTTAACTACAGGAATATCTGTGTAAAGATGTTCACCAGGATGAAAGGAGGTGAAATCATACTCGACGAGATCGAGATCGCCACCTCTGATTTTCAGGATTGCCATGGATGTTCGTCGTTAGATGATGCGGGAGATATAATAATGGTTTTCATGCACGAGATGTGCCTGAATAAGAGTTGTTTGAAAACACAGAGCAATATAGCATTATATGGTTTATTACACAACACAATAAGGCAATTTCCAGTGCAGATTAAGAGAAATTATTGATACAACCATACCCCACCCTGGCACGAACAGACTTGGAAGAGACCCACATAAAGAATACACGCGTGTTAGAATACAAAGGAAACCAGATTATCAGCAGCACCAAAAATACCCATAGCCAAACTTTTTTTTCCGAACCGAACAGAGAGGAAGAGGAAACAGAAGTGCCGCCGAGAACCTTAAAGCAAATAATTTTCCAGATCGCGAAAAATAGCTCTCCCATATCTTCGTTTTACGGCCATTTTGAGACTCCGGCAATATGATTCATCATTCAAAGCATCACAACCTCTCAAAAGCCCGTTATTTCCCTGAAGCGATCTGACCCGAAAAAATGACCCTGACGAACATCACGAATTATGCAGAATTCCCCCCAATAATCTAAAAACCTTCAATATTCGTTTGATTTCAAAATAAAACCCAATTTGAGCTTATTTTTGAATCAAAAAATCACCAATTTATTGCGCATAATACATATTATGCGCAATCATTATCATCACAAAGAACCAAGAGATAATCAGACCCGATATGGCACCCCCAAAACGAACTTTCAGCATCTGGATACCCAGGTACCTCAGCAATCTGCAGACGAAGAACTATGCAGCGAATACGATCGAGGCATACGGAAGGATCCTGAAACTTTTTGCAAAATACGAAACCTATCTGAAGGAGACCGACGGGGTCGTGCCGACATCCAGCGAAGAAGTGAAAAAATTCGGGATGGGGGCAGAGATCGACACGAACCCGTATGAAATCGGAGATTTTTTTACCATTTTGCGGGATGAACGGCAGCTGAGCGCGGCAAGTCTGCATCAGTATGACTCGGCACTCAGCTCCTTTTACCGATACCTGATCAATCAGGACATCACCGAAGCGAACCCCATGACCAAAGTAGACCGGCCAAAAATCAAGGATCGGGAACTCAGATATCTTAAGCACAATGAGGTGATGGATTTCATCAATTCCATTGAAAACCCCCGGAATGCACTCCTTATTCGGACGATTTATGCTACTGGAATGCGTATTTCCGAGATATGCGGCATTTTGGCGGAACATATAGATTTTGAAGAGGAAACCATCCGCGTCAGAGGAAAAGGCGGGAAGATCCGGATCGTGTTCTGCGATTCAGACACGCTAACGCAGATCCACGAACATTTGAACGGTAAAAAAAGCGGCCCGGTCTTCGAAGGAAGAAACGGGAACGCCATCTCGCCGAGAACAGTTCAGCACATCTTCAACCTCTATGCTCCAAAAGGGATCACACCCCATAAAATCAGGCATAGTTATGCAAGTGAACTCTACAAACGTTCGCACAATCTCCGCGTAGTTCAGGAAAATCTCGGACATAACTCCATCCAGACAACGGAAATTTACATCCATACCGACATCGACGAGCGCAGAAAAGCGTACCGCAGCTACTTCCCACTGGCAAACGGCGAGTAACACCCCCTTTTTTTCAGAATTTTTGTAGAGACTGCAGCATTGCACATCAAATATCCACACGAATCTACCTTTTTGTGTTGTGAAATAAACCGCATGATGCTATACGAAAACGTGATGTGTAATTACGAATCAGCAAACCCTAAAATACACATAACACCCCTATATTCTGATTACAGCAATGGACGAATACGAACATCTCATTGAAGACACCCCTTCGGTCGGGAACGACCGCTTTGCCGAGGAAGACCGCAGTGAAGAGATCAACAAATACCAAAAATTCAAAAAAGTTGATGGAGCCACCTACAGAAAAGTCAACATCTTCCTTAGAAAACGAACCTATATAACCGCCCGTGAATGGGCGATCGCCCGTCTGTGTTCAGATTTCAAAACTCCCTACGGCGCCGAGATGACATTCATCGGAGAACATCTGCCCGAACTCTGCCCCTTCATGGAGGAGCCGTACAGTCCCCAGGCAGTAAATCAAGCACGTAACGCATTCAAGAGAAAGGTCAGAAAATCCGGAGCGACCTTCTTCTACGGGGCGATGTGTGGATTTTTCACGCTGGATGAACTGGACGACATACTCTTCGAATCAAGCGAAGTCGCGAGATTCCTGCTTGAGATCGAAGGGACCTCTCTTGAGATCGATGATGAGATCGACATTGAAGATAAGATCAGCGAGATCATGCGAAAACTCGGTGAATCCGCAAACGTGCTCTTAAGCAGCAGGCGGGGAGAAGTAGAAGACGACGAGGATGACGAAGAAGACGAACAATAGTATTCCTATCAGCAAACTCTTTTTCTCAACCCTTATTATTATCAACCACCCATACTCTTACAGAGACGGTAGTTATCATGGCACTCGAAAAACGTGAAAAGAAATACTTCGGCACAAACGGTGTACGCGGAGTGACCGGGGTCGATATGACGCCGGTTTTCGCTCTCAGCGTCGCCGAAGCATTCGGAACAATGCTCGGCGAAGGCAAAAAGGTAGGTATCGGCCGCGACACCAGGACCTCCGGGCCCTCGCTGGGTGCCGCGGTTCGTGCCGGTCTTATGGCATGCGGGTGCGACGTCATCGACTTCGATATTATCCCAACACCCGGTCTCCAGTACCTCGTTCTTGATCACAAACTCGACGGAGGCGTTATGATCACCGCATCACACAACCCGCCGGAGTATAACGGTATAAAGATCATCGAAGCAGACGGCACCGAAATGGGCGATGACCGGACTATCGAGCTTGAAGAAATAATGATCCAAAACAAATCGGTCGTGTCGGCATGGGACAAAGTTGGCGACTGCACGGAAGAACCGCAGGCACGTAAACTCTATATCGATTCAATCGTCGCACAGTTCCCAAAAGACTGCGGGAAAGGGATAACTGTCGTAGTCGACCCAGGAAACGGTCCTGCTGCCGCGACGACACCGGATATTCTCCGAAGACTTGGATGCAATGTTCACACCATCAATGCAGAGTTCAACGGACTTTTCCCGGGAAGACTGCCCGAACCAAGTCCTGAGGGACTTGCGAACCTTTCAGCCATGGTCCAGGCGACCGGCGCTGCATTCGGCGTGGCTCATGACGGAGATGCCGACCGGGCGATCTTCGTTGATGAAAACGGGACCTTCATGGACGGAAACATCACGTTTGCCCTGCTTGCTTCCTACTTCTGTGAGAAAAATACCGGAGGCATCATCGTAACACCGGTCAGTACATCAGGCATCGTAGAAGAAGTCGGAAAAAAATATAACTGCACGACCACCTACACGGTTGTCGGGAGCATCTACGTGGCACGGACCATGCGTGAACTCATCGCGAACGGAGAAAACATTATCATTGGCGGTGAAGGAAACGGCGGGATAATTTATCCGAACCACCAGTTCTGCAGAGACGGAGGGATGAGTGCCGCAACGATGCTCGGATTTGTGGCAGGAAAGACCGAACCGCTTTCAAAGCTCATCGCAGGACTTCCTGCATTCACCATGTATCAGGAAAAACGAAAAACCGCCCAGGCAAAAGAGATCGTCATCCATATGAAAACCTATTTTGCAGACTGCCCGATCGATGACCGTGACGGGATGCGGATAACACGCGGAGGAGCATGGGCTTTGATCAGACCATCCGGAACAGAACCCCTAGTCAGAGTCTTTGCCGAATCACAGGACCCGGCAGAGGCAAAGACCCTGCTCGATGAGATTTTTGCCGAGATAAAACCCTATCTCGAATAACTTTTTTTGAATACTGCAAGGACCTGTTGGAAAATTTCTTCACGATTCTCCTTCGTTACAATAATGACATTCACATTCGGATGTGCCCTGACCTGATCCAGAAAAGGTGTCTGCATATTTCTGACGACACCAAGGACCGGGGCGGATTTGTTCAGGGTGGACAAGACAGCATTCTGAAATCCCGCGGCATCCTTCTCAATGAATCCAAGCTCGTCCATTATGATTAGAGAAGAGGACGTAGCCTCAGCAAGCAGACGGGAACCGACCGCATCGAAAATCTCCGGGAACGCGGTTATGCCGCGGCCGGAACCAAACCGGCGGGCGGCGATCCTGTCTGATGAAGGAGCTTCGTTCATTCCTAAAAGAAATAGATCCGAACTTCCATCCGGGAGAGGATCTCCCCAACTCGTCCGAAAGCCGCCGGGACTGATGTCAAGTTCATGAATGACTTTTTGGATGATGGTGCTTTTTCCCACCTGGATATCACCTGTGAGAAAGACATGACGCTGCATATAGTAAAAAAAGGGTTGCTCTGGTTTAGAGTTTTCGAATGATGATGACCGAACAACCAATGGTAAGTACCGCAATAAGAATGGAAAGCGGGAGCATACATGCCTGAGGCTCTGCTTCCTCAGGCAAAACCGTAATCGTGATATTTGTACGCGTATTCTCCACATACCTGCCGTTTGCATCATACCCTTTCACTTCATAGGTGCATGTTCCAACCGACATGTTTGCCGTATCCTCTGCGGTGAACACGTGACCGAATTCATAGTTCGTATTGGTCGCTGGGTAAAGTGAACCATCAGGATTCACAAACACCCGAGTCAGAAGTCCTTCAAACGTATATTCAGCATCGCCGCAGGTATAGGTGAACCTCAGGATCTGGTCATCGACCGTAAACCGGTACGGTGTCCCCGCATCCGATAACGTCGTTGTGATAGGCCGGGTCAGTCCGTACAGTGCCAAATACTCGCCGCGGATCACGGTGACATCATACGGCGAGGTATCAACCGATTTCGTCAGATTCGGCAGAAGCGAAACCGTGTTTGGTGAGATCGGATCCTCTGAACTGTCGGCGCGTGTATAGATCACACGGAAATCCGGGTCGGAGATATCCGGATATCTGGTGAGCACCCCGCAAAGCGTTTTCGAGATTCCATCGTCCACATCGATCCATGCATAGGAGATCTCTCCGGTGTCATAATAGGTGTACGTCGTTTTGTCACTGTCCTCCAACCCGGCAAGAAGGATCTGGGCGAGTTCCACCTGAACAGTGGTACTTGAACTTCCGAGATTGTACATCAGAAGAGTATTTTCTGCAGATCCCGACGTGTCCAGGATCGTTCCTTCAAGAGAGTTAACTACCTCGATACCATTGTTCGGCTGCCAAATGGCGGGTATCTGATAACCGGCAGAGCCGCCTGAGATCTGGAAGTATCCTGGGAACCAGTCAATATATGACCGAAGATCATTCAGCCGTGCATAGCTGATGACATTCTCACGATTTTGATCCGGTCGGAACATGCCAAGCGAGGCATGGGTCAGCCCAAACGAGATCGGAAGTTCAATTGAATCAACCTGCTCCCCAGTCCCGTTGATAAACCGGATATTGTTTCCGTTTTTATCCAGAACATCGACAACGATCCGGTAAACTCCGGCGGTTAAATCTTCGCTGTACGGAATCAGATTCCCGTTATCATCAGCTTCACTGTACATGCCGGAACTATTCTTGGTTACACCACCCTGAACCAGAGCAAGGTAGTAACCCCACTTTTTACTTACGAGGACTTTATTTCCTCCGTTTGCATATCCATAGGGTTCAGTGATCGCCTCCACTGCCAAAATATCACCCCACTGCAGGTTCTCAGGGACCAATCCCATATCGACCGAAGATGACGGCGTCTCACCGTTCATATCGACTTGGCTCTGCAGCGTTCGTATAATCTCACCATCCGGATTGTAGATCCGCACGCGGACATCGACCGGATCGCCGGTGTTTGCAAAACTGCCGTACACATACAGATCCCGCATTTCTGCAAAATGAGTTTCATCTGCAGACGGCTGAATGATATCCAGCGACACCTCGCCGGCAGCCGGAATGATACACAGGGATGCAGTCATCAGCAAAATCAGAAAAAGATAGTTGGCTTTCAGGATAAGACACCTCAATACACGTTGAATGATACTTGTACTGATGAGATAATTATACCTTCCGGGCGGGAAAACACGGATACTGACCAATCCTTTATATTCTGGTCAGGTACATCTAATTACATGGATATTTTTGCAACAGTCATCATGATCATAATTGCTGTCGTGATCTGCGCGGTACTGTTTTTCTTCCTGAGAAACGGTCTTAAACTCTTGATCAACGCAGTCTGCGGTGTGGTTATTCTCTTTATAGTTTCCTGGCTGAATCTAGCACCAATCGGTGACCTTTCCATTGCTCAGGTAATCGTGTGTGCAGTTGGCGGGATTCTCGGAGCGGCCCTGCTGATCATTCTTTCGTTCTTCGGGATTATTATCTGAACAAACCTTATTTTTCGATGACAGAAATTTCAAACTCTATCCGTTTACCCGTCATCTCTATCGTGTAGTTTCCCTGCGTAAGGAAAGTTATCACATCCTTCATTCCGGTATCATACTGGCCCCCGAATCCCTCATTTGCCACCAAGACACCGGCCTCATCATATACTTTGATCTCAAACCTCGCTTCAGGATCAGGATATGTGACATAGACTGTTTTGTATGTTGTATCTGTTAGAACGCCGTTCGTGATGATCCATTTGTCTACGATAACTTTTTTGACCGTTACATTAGGAACAAGATAATCGATCACCAATACCGTCACCGGATAGATATTCACTGCCTTGAGAGACGTGTGCCCGTAAACTGAGTAATAGGGATACGTTATGTTATTATGGTAAATTAATGTCGCATTTCCGAGAACTGTGTCGGTATATATCGGCTGGAAAAATACTGACGGATCGTCTGCATCACATATCTTCCCTATTGATGAACATGGGATCGTATTATTGGTTATCACAACAGCGATCGTTGGAGACGGAGTAATATTAATAATACCGGGCGGCGGGTAATCTTCAGAGAAAAATCCGACAGCGCTGGACATAATCAGCAAAACACCAATCAGGGTGAGTAGAACAGCCGTCAGGAGAAGCAGCACCGTCGGTGTAAAAAAACCTTCCTTCCTTCTCCTTCTTGGAACCGGACGGCTCCCTATTGCAGAACCGGGCACCCCACCCTCCTGATACATATGTGATATTAAATTGAATCTAATCTATTAATAAGATACTTCTGATGGATCACAGCCAAAAAATAGAGAGTTTTACTTGATCGGCGAATGCAGCGTAAACAACCCTGATTCATCATATTTGATCAGTTTGGCTGTCTTTGTGATAAGACCGCGGGATTTCAGAAGAACAAACGGCATGCGGTATGGTCTCAGATGATCGTTGTCAGGGAACTCACGGAACATACATGCAACTCCGTCGGCAAATACCTCGGAAAAACCGAATTTGCTGGAGAACACATTCGCGAGACCTGAGTTTACATGTAATATCGTTGTCGCGCCGGTTGAACGAAGAGATGAATACACCATATTCAGATCGGTTGATCTAAATCCTGTCGACGTGACCAGTGTCTCCTCCAGAACCGAAAATGGATTCACGACAACACGGCTCACCCCAAGCTCCTTAATCATTATCGCCACATTGTTGCCAAGACGGGAAGAGAATGTGAGAAAGATCTCCGGGGGAAGCTGTACAATATACATGTCCTTATTGATCCTGTCAGTCATTTCGGGGTACATTGAAAGGAAACTCGCTGTCAGCTGTTCTACAGGATTGAACAAACTGATGTACATCACTTTCTCCCCTTCAAGCAGACCCTGATGAAGATACTGCAGTGAGAACATCGTTCTGCCGGTACCGGTCTCACCGATCAGGACGAAAACCGAACCTTTGATGAAACCTCCGCCGATCATTTCATCCAGCCCGGGGATACCTGACGGAATCATTTTTTTAGATTGCAGATCGTGATCCATATTATGCTACCCTCCTGAGATTCGAGATCTCAAAGCCCGTTTCAGGTGATATAGAGACGTTATAGGTGGCAATATCTCTTGAAGAGAGCATTGGAAGTACACCGGCAAATTTTTCGATGTACATCTGCCGCTGTCTTGACATGGATTCCTGACTTTTTTGCCAGGCGAGACGTATGATCGCATCAAATGCATTGCCGAGTGCTATTTCCCTGTTCTCCGGAAGAATTCCGGTGGTCAGTAATATCACAAAGGTGATTTTTCGTTTCTTTGCTGCACGGGAGAGACCATATATGAGAAAAACCAGATTCTGCCACTTTTCAGAATCAGAGAAGTACGGGAGATACGGAGTGAGTGAGTCAATAAACACCATACTATTCTCAGGGGCCGTCTCCACCATACCTGCAAGATATGCGAGACCCCCGTAATCGTCATACGGCGGCAGGTTCCTGAGATGCTCGGAGATTGTCTTCTGGGAATACCAGGAGAGAGGAACGATCGATCTGGCAAAATAGACGTCGCCCATATCCATATGAAACACACGTTTATCCAGAATTTCACCTTCAAAATCGATACTATTCAGATAACTGAACTGCTGCTTCATCATCTCGACAAACTGTCCGCGTGATGTCTTTGGAGTAATATAATAGATTGCTGCGGGCTGCATGGCGTGTTTTGTTATCTGGTAATCACCCATTATTTCCCGACAATAATTCACCAGAGAGGTGAAGAGGAACTCGGGTCCTCCTGCGCCTGGCTCCGTGAAGAGTATTATCGTTGAGCCTGTTGGAACGCCACCGCCAAGAATTTTATCGACTGAGGGGATGTACGTCGGAACACGAACCATGGTATGATCGTCTGACATATATGTGATTGATACTATCTACACGAATAGGGATATAATTAACCCAGATCTAGCCGATAACCTGCATACTTTCGATACGCATCTTCGGGACGACGGCCCCCTCGAACGTCTTTGTTTCTGCCGAGATGCTGACACCCCCTCTAAGGATCTCAAAGATATTCCCGGAGATCATTGCCTTCTTCACCGGGTGGACAAACTTTCCCGACTCGGCAAAGAATGCGTTGGCCACCTCCACAGAAAACTCGCCGGTAAGGGAGTTTGCCGTATGCGCTCCGATGACCTCACGAACAAACAGACAGGGTTTATCCATGACATCAGATACCGGAGCGGCGATCCGCATACAGTGCGGGTGAATATACGTCGCCCCATTGCCTGACCGGTGGGCATGTCCCGTCGAGGTCGTCTTTGCCTGGGATGCTATCTTTGCATCATACAAAAATGCGGAAAGCACACCGTCTTGAACGATTGAGAGATCCGAGGTCACCGTTCCTTCAGAATCGAACCTTTTCCAGGCTGAACCCTGTTTGTCCATAGGGATATCCGAGATTGAGATCGCCGGATGAAGAAGCTCCTCACCAAGTTTACCGGCAAAAACCGATTTTCCGGAAAGAACGTTCTTCCCATTCACAGCCTCCGTAAACAGATCGAGGATAAGGGATTCCACCACATGTTCCGAAAAGACCACATCATATTTCTTCGTCTCAACATCCACGCCGTTTCTGGAAGCGGTCGCCCAGAAAGTGGTCTCCTCACCGATCTTCTCCGGATCGATACGGTCCAGGAAGGGGCTCGAATCATAATCATACCCGGTGGAGGTGTCGCAAATGGCATCCATGCCAAGCGATATGCCGGACATATCACGCATATAATACACTCCGTTTGAGTTCGCGATTACAGCATTACCGGTAGATAGGGAAACGCCCCCGGTCACCACGCGCGCTTCGGGATGCTTCGCCGCCCCTGCATTCATCCGGTCAAGATACTTGGCAGCAAGGTCCGGAGTCACCGTGATGTTTTTGTCACATGGATCCTGACCCTCCGGCAATACGGCTTTGGCTGGAAAACCGGCCCAACCGGGAACCGGCTCGGAGAGTTTGGCTGATGACAAGGCAACATCCACACAATCCTTCCACCTTGCGGCATCGGAGGTCCCGGATATTCCAATGCGGTTATCCTTTACCACCCGGAGATAAATGGAACTGCCCGCATGTTCGAAGACGGATGATATGGCCATCTCCCGCTGTTCAAGGGAGATGTCGGTGTAATCCAACATATATACCTCAACCTCGTCGGCCAACTTCTCACCGTACGAGAGGATCCGGTCGATATCGAGTTCAGACACTTCCGCCACCTCCGACCAACGCCTCGGTCAGATACACGTGGGGAGCTCCGTCCGATACGGGGACTGACTGGCCTTTCCCGCACATACCTGAGGACATCTTGCGTTCTTTGCCGCACAGAGCGATGTTGTGCAGGACCGAGAGGATATCGCCAGACAGGGACACGTCACGGATCATTTTAGTGGTTTCTCCATTTTCGATCAGATATCCATACTTTGCATTGAACTGGAAGGCTCCGCGGCCAGGATCAACCTGCCCTCCTCGCGAACCGATCAGGAGAACGCCTTTCTTACATTCGGCGATGATCTCATCATACGAGGAGTCGCCTTCTTTGATGTAGGTATTACTCATTCGAACCAAAGGCTGCATACCCGGTTCGGCTCTGGCATGTCCGGCATCTCCAGTCTCCAGACCAACTGCTGCCAGGGTCTCGCGGGAATGCATGTACTTGTGCATGATCCCGCTTTTGATCAGCTCAGTCGGACCAGTGGAAACACCCTCTGCATCGAAGGGTTCGTATCCATATCCGTGCATAGAAGGATCATCTATGATGGTGACGAGAGAGGAGCCCACCTGTTCACCCAGTTTGCCGGCAAGGACGGACACGCCATCTCGTACGGCATCTCCTTCGCTTGCATGACCTACCGCTTCGTGGGCAAACACGCCGCCGATGGCAGGGTCCAATACGGCGGGCATACGTCCGCCGGAGACGACGGATGCATCCAGAAGTTCAACTGCGCGTTTCGCACACTTCTCGCCGTATGGAATATACTCTTTTAATGAGAGGGGGCCGACTACCGCCTCCTGCTCATAGTTCATCTGCATGTCGGCACCGCGGTTTGCTATCGCCGAGATAGTAAAGAGCGTGCGGCAGACCGAGGAGGTTGCCGAGTATCCATTACAATCTTCGAAGATGACATCCTGATACTGCTCAGAATATCGTGCTGAGGTGCTGCTGATCCCCGGAATTTTTGCGGACGATTCGAGAAGAAGAAGCTGCGCGGCTTTTTCCTCAAGCGGGGTTTCTGCCTGATCTTTTGCCGAACATACCCAGGAACGCGGAGATCCCAAAGGAATATCGGCGATTTCTGCATGGACACCGGCAAGTCGTGCCGAGGCTGCAGCTTTTTGGATGCAGGCATCCTTCATTTTTTTATCGTTCATATCGATCGATGAAGCACAGTAGTACCCCCAGCCGTTTTCACCTAATACCCGGAAGAGAGCTTTTCCGTAAAAAGAGGAGCCGGCGTTTTCGATTACCCGGTTCTCGGTCTGGATGGATGTGATCGTCCCCCTGACGTAACGGATGTCAAAGTATCGTATTTTTTCCATGATTGTCTGAGGTACTATTTGATCCTGAAGAATAACATATCTTCTGATATTTCAGGCAGAATAGTTTTGTAAAAAAGAAAAGGATCAGGATCCTATGACATCCGCATCAAAGACATCGTCCTCTTCTTTAAGGATGGGGACTGCCTTATCAAAAACGATCGTCTCGTCCTCCGGCGGTTTGATTTCAAACGTGATAAGCCCGACAATAGCATTTCTGGTCGCATACGGATCAAGAATCGGACCAAACTTTATCACTTTGGTTCCCCCTGCAGAGATGATGATTGTATGTTTTTTTACCAGGATCGCATCGATCTTGTCAAAACGCACCTCTTTATATGATCCAGTTCCCGCCATGAGACACAGTCTTCGCGGCGTCAGATATAAACGCGGGCGGTTGAGTTTCACGAACCCTGAGATGAGGATGATCAAAGCGATAACTCCGGCCACAGCCGAAACAAGGATCTTTGTCAGGAGCTCAGGTGAAACAAGCCAAAGCGGGAAGACGGTTTCCAGCACGGGAATAAGAGCGAAGAGAGGTGTAGTTATCCAGATCAACACCGCGATCACTGCGAATATGATGAAGATGATGATATAAGGGAGCAGATACGACCCCTTCCGGCGGTCTTCCCAAACTATGCCTTCATTAAACAAATATTTCGTCATAGCATCACGTAAATGAAATAAAATACGACGTGGGGATAGATATACCTTAGGTTATTACCTAGGGAGTGAGATCCGGCCGGGATGAGTGCCAAGTTGTCAGTATTTCCTCTATTTCCATCACTGTGGAAAAAGGGATATATTATTTCAAACCGGAGAGGTTAAACTAACTCAAAAAAAAAGGAGAGGGGGGAGGACTTCACGCATCAACTTTTTCAACAGGCATCGGCATCTTCGGGATGTCCATATGCTTGCCGATCTGGAGAAGTTTCTGTTCGAACGCCACTTTATCCTCGGGAACGAGAGCGTATCTGAGTACTTCTTCGATCCTGGTTACCGGGATGATGGTGACCATATCGGTGTACCGTTCCTCAATGAGGACATCCGCAAGGTTCGACTGCGGGATGATGATCGTATGGATCCCGGCCTTTGCGGCAGCCTCGATTTTGTAGGTGACGCCGCCGATCGGGAGAACATCTCCACGGACCGAAAGTGATCCGGTCATCGCCACATCCTGACGGACAGGAATATTCTCGAGAGCACTGATCACCGCGGTCGCCACGGTAACGGACGCCGAATCTCCTTCAACACCATTGTACGTTCCGATGAACTGGACATGGATATCCACTTTACGGATGTCGGTCCCGGAGAACTTCTTGATCAGTGCGCTCACGTTTTTGATGGACTCCTGAGCGATTTCCTTCAAGAGACCGGTGGCAATCACCATGCCAGCCCCCTGAGAGGGCGTGACCTCTGCCGTGATAGGCAGAACTGAGCCGGCATCATTACCGACAACGGCAAGTCCGTTGACCCTGCCGACAAGACTGCCGGAAACGATCGTCAGATCATAATCACGTGTCCTGCGGATGTACTCGTCGGAGATCTGATCTTCAACGGAACGGGCGATCTGTTTTGCCGAAACCACATGACTCATCGAGGTGACCGAGGATCCTTCCTGGATGGCGAGATCTCCGGCGACACGTACAAGACCGCCGAGATCTCTCAGCTTCACCGTCAGGTGCCCTTTTCTGCCTGACCGGCGCTTTGCCTCACGAAGGATCTCAGAGACAGCCGATGGATCATAATGCGGGATCTTCGTGTCGTTTTTGACTTCCTGCGCTATGAACCTGACAAGTTTTGCCCGGTTCTCAGGTGTATCATTCATGGTCTCGCTCATGTAGACTTCATATCCGTATCCCCTGATACGACTCCGGAGTGCCGGGTGCATGTGCTGAACGGCATCGAGATTTCCTGCAGCGATCATCAGGAACCTGCAGGGTACCGGTTCTGTACGGACCATTGCGCCGGACGAACGCTCGGACTGACCGGTGATAGGGAACTCGCCTTCCTGTAAGGCAGTCAGTAGACTCTGCTGGGACGAAAGTTCAAGGGTGTTCATTTCATCGATGAACAAAACACCTTTGTGTGCCCGGTGGATCGCTCCGGCCTCGACACGATCATGTGCCGGGGTCTCAAGACCTCCCGACTGGAACGGGTCGTGACGAACGTCACCGAGCAATGCTCCTGCATGGGATCCGGTCCCGTCCACGAACGGTGCGGTTGAGTCGGGTTTGTTGGAGACAATGAGTTTTGGAACCATCGCGGTTTCTTTTGGCATGAATGAACGGAATGCCATGAAGATGAATGCCACAGCGACGATTCCCATCAGAAGCTGACCGGAGATAAGAGCGATCCCGAGAATACCTATGACAAGGATGAGAAGCATGGTATTTTTTGAGGAGGCACGTTTGCGTGCCTCTTCTTTGTGGGCCGCAACGATCTCTTTTCCTCTGCCTGCCGGAACCACACGGATGATTGGATTATTGTTATCCTCCGGGTTCGGGTAGGTCATGATGTCCTGCATCTCCTCTTTGGGAAGGAGTTCGGACATAGCCTTTGCGAGCATGGACTTGCCGGTACCCGGACTGCCTATCATCATGACATGCCTGCGCTGGGTGGCGGCTTTTCTGATGACATCCACTGCGTGTTCCTGACCGATGACCTGATCAATCAGAGACGGGGGGATTACGAGATCCGCCGTGGTGTCAAACTGAACTCCTCCGAAAAGTTCGGCATCATATTCGTCAGAGGCATACGCCTCCTTCACAGGCGAAGTATCCCGCGCCGGGATTTCTTCCGTGACTTGCGCCGGGTTTACGTCCAAAACTGTCCCCATAACAGTTTCTTCAGGTCTTTGTCCCGGATTATCATCATGTTCCATATTGTGTTCCATACCTCGATTAAAGATGCTAATATTTGTACTTGATTATGCTTTAAGTAGTTTCAGTAAGAGATAGTTGTTAGAGTCTTATTATGAAAGTAGTTTATACCGAAAAAAGCCAGGTTCTCGCGGCACGCACAGCGCAGAAGCTCGGCTGTGATCTATCAGAAGTAAAATACACTACATTCCCGGACGGCGAGCAATCCATACGCATAATGGATGATGACGACCAGATGATAATCATTGCAAGTACGGTCGATCCCGAGTCTACTCTGCAGGCCATTCTTCTGCTTGATGCCTGCGAGGGAAAGGAGACCACACTTGTTCTGCCATATATGGGATACGCACGGCAGGATAAGAAGTTCAATGAAGGCGAACCGATATCGGCACGGGCAATGGCACGGGCGCTCTCGACCGGCGCAGACAGAATTTTTACCATCAATATCCATGACACCTCGATCCTGGCACATTTCCGGTGTCCAGCAAAGAATCTGACGATCGCACCGGAGATCGGGGCATACATCAGCACGATGGCCCTGGAAAATCCGCTGATCCTGTCGCCTGATGAAGGTGCATGGGAGTTTGCCAAAGGCGTGGCAGAGGTTGGAAAATGGGACTGTGATCACCTCGATAAGACACGGCTCTCCGGATCAGAAGTCACGATGGCTCCAAAACATCTTGAGGCGAAAGGCAGAGACTGTATCATCGTGGACGATATCATCGCGACCGGCGGATCGATGGCAAAAGCGGCCGGGATGCTGCTTGAGCAGGGAGCTGCCTCGGTCAGGGCCGCGGGCGTTCACGGTGTTTTTGCCTCAGGAGGATATATCAAACTTATGCAGGCCGGCCTTGCCGATATCGCATCCTCAGATACTATAGAGCGTGCCTCAAGCAGAATCACTGCATCCGGGGTCATCGCAGAAGCCGTACGTAAATGAAATATATTCTGGATTCATCCTATTTTTTTGGCGATTATACTCTTGACGGAGAGCTGTTCACCACACCTGAGGTGGTTGGTGAGCTCAAGGATCTCGCATCAAAGATGCGGTACGAGATCATGACGGAGAACGGACTCGTCGTAACCGAACCTGAGGCTGAAGATGTGTTTGCGGCAACGAACGCGGCACTCAAAAGCGGGGATGCCAGAGTTCTTTCCGACACGGACATATCAGTCATCGCTTTGGGCCTGACGCTGGAAGGTACGGTCGTCTCAGATGACTTTGCCGTACAGAATGTCTGTCGGCATCTGAAGATCCTCAGCAAAAATATTCTGCAGAGAAAAGCAAAGAAACGGGTATGGAAACAGATATGTTCCGGATGCGGAGCAGAGATTCCTGAAGGGGAATCCGACTGCCCGATCTGCGGTTCGGCTCCGATCAAACGTGGAACGGAAAAAACGGGAAGACGTTGATCCGATCCGCACAATACCAATAAATAGATCAGATGAGTCGTCTCCTGACGAACCAGGATATTTTGGCAACAATATTGTGCAGTCCCTCGGTGTATTTTCTTCTGGAATAATGGACTACCGGATCGATTATGCTGAGGTTCCCCTTCTCGTCGATTACCGATACGGCCCCATGACCGCAGCATAATCTGAGACGTTTTCCTTTTTTCCTCAACTCGGCGTCCAATTCAACGGCAAGTTTCATCAGTTCGGCCCGCTCATACCTCCCGAGCTCCCGGTTAATATTGACCGAGGTGATGAGATAATCCGGAATCGAACCATAGGTGAGTCTCCACGAGGTGAGGGTCGCGAAGTTAAGAATTGCATCGCTCGTAAAAAGCAGACCAGCTTCAGGTTCATAGAAGAAGAGCTGACCCGCGAGGTGACCGCCGAGACTCTGCCAGACCTCAAACCGGAGTCCGGCAAAATTGATTTCATCTATGATTGGGAAGATCCCCCGCATTCCTAATGGTTCCGTTTTACTAAGGCGATATTCCGTAGGATACGCCAGCTGGGAAAATGTATTGACCGTCGTTGTATAGACATGTTCCAGAAGCAGGAGATTGTTGGTGGAGGCAAAGGAGCGTGAACCGTTCTCCAGAAGCTCTTTCGTGATGGGATGAACGAAGGGAGGGACCGGTAGTAACCCGGTCATTCCCACATGATCAGCATCCCCATGAGTACACAAAACATGTTTCACATCGGAAAAGTTGCCGAGACCAAATGCCGACAACATTTTTTGCCAGTCGAAAAAGTTGACCCCGTATCCAGCATCGATGAGCAGTTTACCCCCTGGCGTCTGGAAAAGATGGACGCACCCCCCTCCGGGCGGCTGCATCGACCAGAGCACACAGGTATCCGAGAGAATGATCTTCTGGTAATCGACATAGAAATTTTTTCCGGAATTTCCATACAGGTACAGACCTATACTTTGCATGACCCAGAGAACCTGTTTGGGATCCTTCCCCATGGAAACAAGTTCCTGCACGGCCGCATCTGCATCAAGGTAGAACTGCTTTTTTTCAGCATCGTTGAACGTGGTGAGATATGGCGTGACTTTCTTCTGAAATGATCCAGTCACATATTTTGCAGACATATCTGGTGAATTGTTAGACTTTTCAGTTTTAGTAGGTTTCCCATAATTTCTGCCGGATGGACCTGCATTTCAACAGAGACTCTTCACAAAAGCATATATAGCGGGAAAAGCGATTATTTCTCATATGTCTTCCTTAGAAGAGCTCATGACAAAAGCAAAAGACCTTCATACCGAAGGGCACTCCTCGGGTCAGATCGCTGATGAACTCAGCCTTTCGGTCGATACGGTCACCTGGCTTCTGACGCAGGGGAAAGCCGGCATTGCTGCACCAAAAGATGTACATATCGACTGGACGAACGTCAGTTCGAACACCACACTCCTCGGCGGGATCTCAGCCATGATGCTGGCCCACTTTGAAGCGGCAAATGAAGAGGAGGAAGGAATCGATACGGTCGTCGGAATATCTGTATCAGGCGTGCCTATTGCAACAATGATCGCTGCAGAGGACGGACTGAATCTTGCCATCTATCACCCGTCAAAACACAATCCCGAAGGAAAAATAGGTTCCATTTCCGGAAACTTCAGCAAAGTCTCCCAGAAACGATGTATCATCGTGGACGATTGTATCACGACCGGCAACACTCTGACTGAGATCGTAAATTATCTGCGTCGCCACAAAGCCACCCCTGTCGGGATATGTGTGATCTTTGATAAGCGCGGTGTCAAAGAAATAGAGGGCGTTCCGGTCTACTCGCTCTTTACAATTAAACGTATCGACTGAACAATCAACACCCAATACATCATATTTATATAGAAGTCCAATCCACTTTTTTAACACATTAGTACAGGAGAATAAAGATTATGGCAAACAACTCAGGTCAGCAGATCGTGATTTTACGTAATAACGTAGAGCACGTCCCGGGGCAGGAAGCTCTTCGCTCGAATATCATGGCAGCAAAGGTCCTCGGCAATGCAGTGAGAACAACGCTTGGTCCCCGCGGTATGGATAAGATGCTTGTAACGAAAGGAAGTGACGACATCGTCATCACGAACGACGGAGCAACGATCCTTCATCAGATCCAGGTCGAACACCCGGGTGCAAAACTTGTCGTTGAGGTCGCTGAGACCCAGGACGATGAATGCGGTGACGGAACGACGACCGCAGTGGTCCTGGTCGGCTCTTTCATGGAACAGGCCGAACATCTCATTGACACCGGCGTCCACCCGTCAGTGATCTCAAAGGGATACAACCTCGGTATGATCAAGGCACTCGAACTCCTTGACAAGCTGTCGATCAATGTCACGCCAAAAGACAAAAACATGCTGAAACAGATCGCCAAGACCGCGATGACTGGAAAATCCATTGAAAATATGATGGACCTGGCATGCGAAGTCGTTGTTGAAGCAGTTTCCGGAGTCGCAGAGACCACTGGAAAAAAGACGCTCGTCAATGAAGACGACATCCTTGTCAAGACAAAACGCAGCGACAGCATGAGTGCAGAACTGATCAAAGGCGTTCTGATCGACAAGACCAGACTCGACTCACTGATGCCGAAGAAGATCAAAGGTGTCAAAGCAGCTTTCATTGCAGGTCCGCTTGAGATCACCAAGACCCAGACGAAATCCAAAATCAAGATCACCTCTGCAGAACAGCTTTCGGCATTCTCCGCAGCAGAACGTGCAACCCTGAAGGCAATGGCCGACAAGTTCGCCGCAACCGGTGTGAACGTCGTTCTCTGTCAGAAAGGCATCGCCGACCCGGTACAGTATTACCTTGGCGAAAACGGCATCTATGCACTTGAGTTCGTCCCGGAAAAAGATCTGAAATACGCAGCAAAGGCACTCGGCGGCCAGGTCATCAACAAACCCGAAGACCTCGCTCCGGAAGTAATCGGAACTGCAGGCAGACTTGATATGCTTGATGACCTTGAGATGACGAAACTCTCTGAGTGCAAAAATCCCAAGGCAGTAACTATTCTTCTCCGCGGATCTTCCCAGCACCTTGTCGATGAACTCGAGCGTGCGATCGAAGATGCGACCCGTGTCGTCCAGGATGTCATCGAAGATGGTTCCTACACGATCGGCGGCGGATCGGTTGAGACCGAACTATCCCTCAGACTCCGTGAGTATGCATCAACCGAAGGCGGCCGTGTCCAGCTCGCAATCGAAGCATATGCAAAAGCATTCGAGATCATCCCAAAGACCCTTGCCGAAAACTCCGGATTCGACACCGTTGACAAAGTCATCGATCTCCGTCAGGCCCATGCAATGGGTCAGAAGTACGCAGGTCTCGATGTCTTTACCGGCGCTGTTGTCGATATGAAGGAAAAGGGCGTTGTTGAACCAAAGAGGGTCAAACGTCAGGCAATCCAGAGTGCCTCAGAGACCGCCATGCTTCTCATCCGCGTTGATGACATGATGGTCTCCAAAGGCGCCGGCCAGATGTAACGCCGACCATCAATCCCATATATTTTTTACATTCGAAAACGTATGCTTACTACGCGCATATAATTACGTATCGTATAGATGCCTGCCGAGGTAGTCTAGTCCGGAAGGGCGGTGGCCTCGAAAGCCACTGGTGGCGACACCTCGGGAGTTCAAATCTCCCCCTCGGCGTCCTTTATTTTCTATTTTGACTCATTATATTTGAGATTTATACAATCAGAAATAATTTTCTGAACCTATCAGCCAGATTTGGAAAGTTCCAAAATTCAGGATTTTCAAAATAAAATCCCAAAAATCAACCAGAAACAATATATATAGCAAATCCACATTTTCAACTATACTACATTTAAAGATGTAAACCAGATATTCGGAGGTGAAAATGGACTCTTACGCGATCCAAAAAAACAGTGAAACAAGCTTCACTGTCATCATCACGAGTCCACATAGTCTCCCATGGAGACCCCTTGATTCGGAGGGGATCAATATAGTCGAGAATGACTGTACGGTTGATGAGAACGGGAGGAACTATATCTGGACCGTTGAAGTGGAAAGACCCGGGACTTATGAATTTAAGATCCTGCATCAGAGCGGGGACGGCGTGTTTAAGAAACTCGTTATCCCCCTCATTTCAGCTGCTTAACCTATTTTTTGGGATTCTTTGCTCAAACCCATAAACGCGAACCTTTAAAGTATTTCTTCAGTCATACAGATAGGTATGTCTGTCGTAGAATCCGGGGATACGCTGCAGCTCCACTTCATCAGCAAACGACCGGACGGAGAGATATTTGAGAATACTCATACACATGAGCCGGTCACCGTCATTATTGGAAATAAACAGATCAATCCTGCCTTTGAGGAGGCGCTTCTAGGTAAAACCGAAGGGGAAACGGTGACCGTCGTCCTTCCTCCGGAAAAAGCCTATGGTAAATATCTGAAACGTCTGGTCATCCCGATAAATCGAAAAAAACTCCGGCTCGAACATGAACCAAAACCCGGAGAGATCATTACTGTAGAAGTTTTTGATCGGCCGTGTAAAGTTACAGTCGTCGGCGTAACGCAGAGGAAGATCACGGTGGACGCAAACCATCCTCTCGCAGGGGAGACGCTTACATATGAGATCACTATTGAAAAGATCATGAAACATGACTGAACTCAACATGATCTACGACTTGGACTGTGTCGACGGGATGCGGAAACTGCCCGACGGCATGATCGATGTTATCGTGACCTCGCCCCCGTACAACATTGGAAAAGCCTACACTACCTACGATGACACAATCCCGCGCAATGCATATCTGAAGTGGATGGAGACGGTCGCAGAAGAGTCATACCGCGTTCTTTCTGATCAGGGCTCCTTTTATCTGAACGTGGGCGGGAGTCTGAAAGATCCCTGGATCCCGATCGATGTGGCACAGAAGTTTCGGGAGCAGGGATTCGTTCTCCAGAACATGATCCACTGGATAAAATCCATCGCACTTCCTGAGGAAGGGGTAGCTGCCGGACATTACAAACCGATAAACAGTAAACGCTACCATAACGACTGTCATGAGTTCATCTATCACTTCACGAAAAAAGGAGCTGTCCAGATTGACCGGCTGGCAAACGGTGTTCCTTATCAGGACAAGAGTAATGTGAACCGCTGGGGCGGGGATAAACGGGATCTCAGAGACAGAGGAAACACTTGGTTCATTCCGTATGAAACCATCCGGGAAAGCAGACCGCATCCGGCGACGTTCCCCATCCAGCTTCCTCTGATGTGCATTAAAGATCACGGGTTAGGAAACTGCCGGCTGGTGATGGATCCATTCATGGGAATCGGAAACACGGCGATCGCGGCGATACGCCTTGGCGTTCCTTTCATCGGTTTCGAGATCGATGAATGCTACAGAAAGATCGCTAACGAGAGAGTTGCTGCAGAGACGTATGAAGTTGAGAGAGAAAATCCGACAGAATAAATCTGAAAAAAATCATATCAAACAAAATATGGTTGTGATTGGGGCCGCAAACTGCCTAATGCAACCGATTCATCCGTCTGATTAATAAACCGAATCCTCTGAACCCCTGAAATCTCTTCAATTACCCTCACCGTCTCAAGTGGTACATACGATGTCCAGTCATCTCCAGTCATCACCGTAGAACACCATTTCTCACTCGACAACACTTTATGAGGGCAACGCCCGGACGGGCAGACAACTGTTCTTCCCGCCTCCTGAAACAACTGGCTGATTAACGGATTTGAGGTATATACCATATTAAATGGAGGGCACATAGATACAACATGAGAAACCCATAACGAATTTCGCTTAACATCTTCAAGCGGGATAATATACACAGGGATTTCAAGACACACTAAATCCCGGGCAATCATCAAAACACGCTCTCCTGCTGTAAACGGATGGCGAACGGTATGGCTCAATTGTGCACTGCCGATGCCGATGACCAATTCATCGACCTCTTCAGCGATTTTTTGAATGAAAGCTTTATGCCCGTTATGATAAGGCTGAAACCTCCCCACATAAAGTCCGCGTATCATGCACCGATTACCAGAGGACTGTCCAGCGATTCCAGAAGACTCAATACTGACAACGCTGCCAGATAGCTGGTTGCCGGATTTTCCGGAGCCGGAAGGTTTTGGATTCGAATATACGCATCGCCGAACTCTCCCGCGAAAAAGATCTCATGCATATTCTGTTCTGCTTTCGGATCGACCCACAGTTCGACATCGGCCTCTCTTCCGCATGCAAGCGAGAGAGAGATGGCAACATTCGTATTTTTCGGATACAACGCTATGCAGTCACGGGCTTTTCCGGCGAAAAGACACTTGGAGACTAATTCATCGGAGTGTAAAGAGCGCGGCGGTTTTGTCGTTTTCAAAAAAAGCTTATCAACCCGGGAGATTTTTCCGACACGGACATTATCCAGACCCATAATGGCCCCGGATGGAATATGGATCCTTCGATGAAGTTGTTTTGCGGTAGTCAGCAGCTCTTTTCGAAACAAGTCATCTGCAAGAGCGCCAACGCTTAGAAGGATAAGATCCCTTCCGGCAAGCAAAACTTTCTCTGCAAGTTCTTTTACGGCATTGATCGAAGCAACTTCCACAACGATATCAAGCTGCTCATGCAAAAATGCGTCGATATCGGAAAATGGTTTCACCCCGTATTTTTCAGAAAATGCAGCGACCCGCTCGGGAATAGAATCATAGGCGGCGACGATTTTGAATGACTTTTGCCGTTCGGCTAAAATAGATCCAACATTACCACAACCGATAACCCCAACTTTCATTGGACTTGAGTATATAGGAGTCATAATTTACTTTTTCACCTATCTGTGATAAAAGAAAAAAATGAGCAGATAACTTTGAACCGCTCATTTTAGCTCTTTCTGGTAGGAAAGAGAGGGTTTACCTAAGAGAAATTTGACAGACACAATCAGTCTTGAGTTATTATTTGAAGTAGACCCCTACATCTTTAAGACCATTGTTCATTGCAAGGGTAATTACAAGCGGCGTAATACTTTCAATTACCCCCGAAACTGCCAGTGGTCCCGCATCAAGCGGCTTGAGTTTCGAGACACTGGAAACCAGGTCCATAACGACCTTCTTTGCTTCCTTGTCATCTCCGCATACACAAACACTGTAGTCGAGTTCCTCATCAAGTTCCATCCACTTTCCAGATGCAACATTGTTGAACCCTGTACAGAGTTTTGCAGATGCGGGCAGCATCTTCTTTACTGCAAGAGCTGCGGATCCTTCCGCCGGGCGATCAGGCAGGAAGTATTTTTCCTTCGGGAACCGAAGCATCGGGTTGATAAGTGAAACAACGATCTTGTTTTCAAATACGTCCTTGCCGATTGATTCAATAGTCGATTCGATTTTGTCAAACGGAACTGAGAGAATGATGATATCAGCATCACAAACACTTGAATTCGTTCCACCGTTGCAGACCCCTCCCGTACAACAGCGGTCATTGAGGCAGCAGGTAACTCCGTCTGCAGCAACGATCGCTTTTGACGGGTCACGGGATCCGATTGCCACATCGAATTTTCCACCGATACAAATCCGACGTGCGAGACCTTCGCCGATATTCCCAGTTCCACCGATTATTCCAACTTTCATGATATCATTTCCTGATTTAATGAGTATTACTCTTTGATGGTGACAACCGGTTTGATAAGGTCACTTGGTTTGTCTTTCATTAAGAGAAGTGCTTGTTCAATCTTGTCAAAGCCCTTGAATCTGTGGGTAAGTAATGGTGAGAGATCAAGTTTTCCTACTTCAACGAGGCTGGCGAGCTTCTCCATCCGCAGTCTGCCTCCGGTCATTAACCCGCAGTGAATAAACTTGTTGCTCATACCGCAGCCCCACTCGATACGCGGAATCGTTACGAACTCGCCTTTACCGAGGTAGTTGACATTCCCGATGATTCCTCCGGGTTTGACCATCTTGATTGCTTCCTGCATGGTGTTGACATCTCCGCCGGCGATACAGACTTTGTCCACACCTTTGCCGTCGGTCTTGTCCAGAACCTGCTCGACAATATCACCGTTCTTATAGTTGATAATGTCGGTAGCACCATATCCGCGGGCTGCATTTGCGCAGTCTTTTCTGCTGCCTACCGCAAGGATGTGGGATGCCCCCATGTGATTTGCACCGGCTACTGCCATAAGTCCGACAGGGCCGATACCAATACAGCAGACTGTGTCACCAAGTTTCACATCGGCAAGTTCTGCAGCCTGGAATCCGGTTGGGACCATGTCTGCAATCATTGATGCTTCAGCTACCGGGATAGAGTCGGGCAGTATTGCAAGGTTTGCATCTGCTTCGTTTACGTGGAAAAGTTCCCCGAAAACACCGTCTTTAAAGTTGGAAAATTTCCAGCCTGAGAGCATTCCCCCGGAGTGCTGGGCAAAGCCGGCCTGTGCCTCAATGGAAAGCCAGTCAGGAGTGATTGCCGGAACAATTACACGGTCTCCGGGTTTGAAGTCTTTAACCATGGATCCTACTTCGACAACTTCTCCAACAGCTTCATGTCCGAGAATCATGTCATGGCGTTCTCCGAGCGCTCCTTCCCAGACGGTGTGAACATCTGAGCTGCATGGTGCAACTGCGAGAGGTGCGACGATTGCATCAAGAGGTCCGCACTTTGGTGCTTCTTTCTCAATCCAGCCGATCTCTCCGATCCGCTTCATTGCCAATCCTTTTATTGTTTTTTTCATACGTGTCACATCCAAAAGATATGTATGGTTCTGTCGATTGATTCCCTTTCATCACTAATGCCACATGTGACCAAAATACCAATCAACAAATTACTCTTATGAAGTAACGTAATAAAAGAATGTTGTAACCAAGAATGCGGACAATAATTCTTCCATCAAATAAAGATGTGTAATGAGTAAATTCGATGATAAACATCACTTTTGAGATGAAATTAGTATAATTTAGGCACATTGAAAAAAAAGTGATTTTGATTAATCAGGGGAGAGAAGAGTTCAGGTAAGTTTTCTGAAGAGAGATATGTCAAGAGGTCCGGCGAATAACTGACCGGCTTTTTCGACAAAATGGTTGAAATGCGGAGTTGCATTGTGAGCTTCGATCGCGGCCGAATCTTTCCAGCATTCGATAAATGTGAACTTCTCGGGAGAAGCTAGGTCCCCATAGAAATCATAGGATACGTTCCCTTCTTCTTTTCTGCTGATTTTAACTAATTCCAAGGCTAATTCCAGGAGATCGTCGACAGCATCTTTTTTTGCGGTACATTTTGCTATAATTGTTATCATAGATTATTGCTCCGTTGACCATTCGGCAACGGTTGTATTTTTTGAGGAAGGGACCATAAAGCTATCCATGGAGCCGGCAAAATGCCTTGTTCGGAAATCAAGGAGCAGATTCATTAAATTAGTTCAGGAAAGATATTATTAGATTATCGATGTTTACTCTTAATTGATGAAGAAAATGATATAGGATCCTGACAAGATGGGAAAATACTGCTACAATGAACGAAAGCATGATCTAGATTCCCGGGAATACCTCACACGAACACCGGGATCGATATTGACTCAGGGGTCAGCGTTCTGATGAAAATCACAACGCTCCGGAATAAATCTCCATTCAAATACTATCCGGCTGTTCTAAAATTGGTTGATTCTAACCTGCGCGTCGAAAGAACACGGGATATTACCATGTGTATTGAGAAACGTTTCGTACCCCCCTCGGTAAATACCGACCATTTCCCAAACATCATTGGTAGAAGATATACCTGATGGATGGGGATCGACGTACATGAGTGGAAATACGAGCAGGTTATTCGTGTTATTTCACCGGTTTAATCGTTTTGAGGAAATTTTTGACGACAAATTCCGCATATACATCAGACTCGGTGGAAAAAGCAAACTCTTCATTATTTGATCTCAGAATGCCAAGTGTTGAACTCCGGTCACAATAGAAATATATCAAAAACGGGAGGGTTTCTTTTCCGGTAAAGAATGATACCTGCATAAGATTTCGTTGCAGGGTATCAGTCGTCATATAACATTTGATCGGTGCTACTTTTGCTATTTCATCGGTTAATACGACCAGATAAACAGGAATGCGTTTTGCGGTTTCGGCAATGATACCCGCATATTTGTGCAGTGTATCTTTATCGTTGCAGACTACAAGGAGTTCTGATTTTGTCCGTTTGAGTTTCAGATCGACCTGCGTGGAAATTGCCTTTCGCGTGTGGAATTCTGTTATACCGGTGACTTCATAGGGACGGTGGATATTCTGTATGTCCAGCAGGCATTCCCGCAGCTTATCTAATCTCTGCATTTCCAGACTTAATACCCGTAGATAGGTTCGTTCTGCATCATCAGCACGGTAATAGACAGGGTTTGTACCAAATTCAGTGACGAATCCCTGCTTACTCAGGTCATCAAGAGTTTCGTAAATACGCCCCCGGGGAATACCCGTCAATTCATGAAGTTCAGTTGCTTTTGCGATTCCAATAGAAAATAGTGTTGTATAAACCTTTGCAGAATATTCCCGCATTCCACAGGCAACTAATCGGTCCTGAATTGATTTTGTAGTATCATCTTCTGCCAATTTACCGTCCCCATATATGATAAGCATAGTATCAGGGTTTTTCATTTATAAAGTTTGTACTCCTCAATACTCGTACAGGGACGATTTCTCTGATTAAGAAGGAGAAAATTGTTACCCTCATTTCTCATGGGAGAAAAGGAGAGAGATCACGGCAAATATTTCATATTACTCGTCCAAACTCGACAATATCCGGTTATATCTACAGTATTTAGAGTGATATCTTGCATTTATCAAACAAATTTGTGAGTAATTAGATTATATCTAAATTGATATATTTCATCTTCCTGAGAGATATTTATTATAAAAACCAGTGATTTATTTATTCCAATAAATAAAAAATAATCAATTTATTCCATCTTTCCAAATTTATTCCGCCCAACTAGGAGCGAAAACATAATATATCATTCACAATGTTCCCGCTATTGATAAACAAAAATTATATATATTATTCGTGAAGTTGAAACCCGGACAAAGCAGTAAGCAAAGCAGGGATCTCATAATAATCGTAAGCCGCCATCTCCAATCGAAGATCTTCAGGGAGGAGTTCACCGAACTTCCAAGTAGTTTCCGGAAGGCGAGGGAGCTCCTCTGCAAGCGAGATAACAGACATATGACCCAGCTCTTCAAGGATACCAGAAATATATTCACCTGCTTTTGGTGATTCCCAGTCGAAGATCCGGATCGCAAACTGCGTGTAACGAACGGCATGTTTTCCATCAAGCCGGTTTTTGAGCAGATGGGCAAGAACCTGATTTGTCCGTGTCCCGAGAAATGTGGATACAACGACCGAATATCCGTTCAGTTCTGGCTCGGTGCGAAGATGGATTGTCCCGGGCGAAAAATCATCAGGCAGCATCCTGATCAGATCGTCGACCATCATTTTTTGCTCAGGAGGAAGAGGGATACCTGATCCCCCGCGTTCAAGAACAGCGGCAACCGACTGACACACAAGACTGCTTGCATAACTCCCCCCGTCCCCGCCGCTCCAGAACGGACGTTTCACATCTCCCTTGGCGAAGGCCGGTTCGATGAGAACACGTTTATGTGCATCGTCTCGGTGAAGCAGACGCCAGGTTTTGCCGGTGAACGAGAACGTCTTTCCCGGGTCACCTGCCACAAACCGCGGATCGAGGGTGCCGATTACCGTCCCATCAGGAAGAACCGCTAGAAACCCTCCTGCATCCCGGATAACAGAGATCAGAGAGAGCCAGTTGGATCGCCCTAGTTCCATCTCGGCCTTGGTTCCGGCAAGGTACAGATCGCCGGAGCAGGTCAGATAATTTTCCGCGACAAGATACTCCAGAATTGCGGGAAAATGGTTGACGGACAATTCCTTAAATGGCGTCAGGGCGCGAAGCAGCTTGATGATACTCCCAAGGCTCATTCCTGTCCTGCCTTTCAGGAGAAGGAACAACTGCTGAATAAGAACATGATATGGACATGAAGGGGCCTTCAGTGACTCGACCGAATGATTCATTGCGGCCTCAATCACCGAAACGGCGGTCAGAAGGTCACACGCATTTGTGACGATAAAAGTCATTCTTGCAGGTTTTCCCCGCCGGCCTGTACGTCCCAGTCTTTGCAGAAATGAGGAGACCGATCGTGGGGCCCCATACTGAACGACAAGATCGAGCTCTCCGATATCGATACCGAGTTCCATTGTGCTCGTACAGATAACACAGGTCCCGCCATCCAGTTCGAATGAAAGTTCCGCAGCCTCGCGGTCTTCCGGCGAAACAGAGGAATGATGAAGAAACACCGAAGGTAGCTCGTCGCGTAAGGGAATGACCAGTTTCTCGGCAAGACTCCGGCTGTCGGTAAAGACCAGAGCTTTTTTTCCTGACACGGATTTTGCGATCTCATGCACCTGTCTTGAAAACTCCTGTTCCACCACAAACGTAAACTGTTTTTTTGTCGGTGGGGAAGGGATGGAGACGAGATGTTTGTTCCGGTCCGGTCCGGAGAACCAGTCAAGCAGGACCTCAGGATTGCCGACCGTTGCCGACAGACCTATCCTGGTGATCTGTTTTTTTCCAAGCGTATCCAAACGATCCATAAGACAGCGTAGATGGACCCCGCGGTCCGACTCCATGAAGGCATGGATCTCATCAATAATGATATATCTGACATCAGCAAATGCATTCCGGGTCCGTGAATCGCTTAAGAGTACCTCGAGTGATTCCGGAGTGGTCAGAAGGATATCTGCATGCTCGGATCCGGAAAAATCAAACCGATCACGTGCGGAGATATCTCCATGCTGGACCGCGGCCCCAAGCCCGGTCCGGGCGCACATGAACAGTATTCTGTCCAGCTGATCATTGATGAGTGCTTTGAGAGGAGAGATATAGATGACCGACAGATGGTCCGAAGGATTTTTTAAAATCCCGTCGATGACCGGAAAAAAAGCCGACTCGGTTTTACCGCCGGCAGTAGGAGCAAGGACCAGCGTATCGGCCCCGCTGCTTACCGAGAGGTACGTCTCCACCTGTACCGGCCGCAGATCATCCCAGCCAAGACCCGTAAGAAGCAGTTCCTGCAGTGTTGGATGAAGCGAAGTAAATACACTCATGCGCGAAATACTGCGTTGAGATCTTCCCTGAACTCTTCTTCCGAAAGAGCACTGGTGCGTATTTTTACAACAGTTCCATTTTTGATGAACATAAGAGTTGGAACGGCGCGTATGTGAAGTTCGGCTGCAATATGACTATTTTCCTCAGTGTTGCATGTACAGAACTGAACTTCTGGATACTCAAGAGAAACTTCAGAAAATATCTGAGCGAAAAAACGACAGGAACCGCACCAATCAGTCAAAAAATCAATTACAAGAGCAGGAATCTGCATAGTAAAAGAGTTGAAGTTCACTTCGGTGAGCGTGAGTATGGGTAATGCCTCGGTCGGCGGGGTAGGCAAATCACTTTCAGATCTCATATTCTATTCAAAGATAGGTGATGAATCCTTATCACCATATGGGAAATCGTTTACAAATCTATTTAAGTACCACTTGCCTATATTATTAGGCACACCAAGATGATGTGCGAAGCTTCTTTGGAGCGAGGTGGGGTAGTCAGGAAATCCCGACGGGCTCATAACCCGTAGATCGATGGTTCAAATCCATCCCTCGCTATGTTTTTACTTTTTATTTTTTTTTTCAGTTACTGTACGTATCTCTCAACATAGAGCAAGATTTAAAAAAAAGAAGAGGATCGTATCAACGAATCTTTGAAAGGACCCATTCCGTTCCTTCCGGTGTTTTAAAGAGCGGCACATCCTCATCGACAATCGCCACGGTCCGCTGAACAGAGACCTTCTCATCCTTTATTGGATTATACCCGTCACGCATCACAACGTCCCGATAGATGCAGATCCCCCGCCTCTCCCACGCCGGAGTAAAAGCGAGGTTGACGCCACGCGAAAAGGCAAACTCATGCAGCGCGGCGGCGTTCATTCCGTCCAGCTGTTTCTGCGCATGCGTCGGGGAGACCCCTTCGTCCAAAAGGAGCTTCTGGGCATACCCGTTCATATGATTTCTCCACGCCTCCGCCTGACGCCACGAAAGATATCCAGGGAACAATCCCTCTTCCATCGGAATGACCCGCGAGTCAAATGCCAGAGGTTCGGATGCACCTGCATACAAGGTAAACGCCGACGAGGCAAAAGCGGCGGAAACGGATACCAGTTTCTCCACCCGACAGTCAAAAACGGGAGCAGGCACATAGAGACTGATCTCATCAGAGAATGTATAGGCAAACGAGGGAGAGAGACCGCTTTCAGTGATCAATGCCAGAGCGGTTTTCACCATAGCATCGGAAAAGACCTTGTCGTAGGGTTTTTTGTACCGGTCTTTGGAAAAACGATGGAAAGATCGGCCGTCAAGCCGCAATACAAAAGGGACGGTTGTGGAAAGACCGGCAAAAATCTCACGATCTTTCATAATAGAAATATTATGCCCCGAATAAGGGTTCGCCGGCAACCTTGAAGGCTCCGGGGATGTGGCGGACTATGATGATGTCGCCGACTTCTTTGACGATTCTGTATGGAATGATGACACCCTGATAGTTCTTCGTGTCGATAACATCTTTATTCACATTTGAAAGAGCGAGACCGCTGATCTTTTTATTGGTAACATCCAAGACAACATCCTCCACCTTACCGAGGAATACTGCCTTATCGGAATAAACACTCATCCCGAATAATTCTGATATCTGCCACTTCATAGTATTGAATGATATCTGCGTTCACACATAAGTAATTTCCTATTTCCGGATAGTATTGCTGAGATATATTCAACTCATCTGAAAACTAAATATTACAAAATCATGGAACATTTCCGGGTCAGAAACTATACTTCAGCAGATTATGCCGCCCTCTGCCAACTGGATGCACCCCTCTTCGAGGGAATGGGGGGGCATGTACTCTTTCGTCACATTGAGGAGCTCTTTCCGGGTCTGTTTTTTATTGCAGAAAACTCAGAGACGCATGAGATCGTGGGATTCGTGCTTGGAGGGATTCATTTTGATGATCCAAAAACAGGAAAGCTGATTCGGATCGGCGTGAAAAGCGACTGCCAGAGAATAGAGGTCGGCACTCAGCTTGCATCCACACTTCTTGCAGAGATGCAAAGACTCGGAGTGAAGAAAGTACATTTGACGGTGGCCGATTCCAATTCTGCTGCGATATCATTCTATGAAAAAAACGGATTTCAAATCAAAAAAAGAGAGGACAAGTACTTTTATCCAGATATATCAAGACTTGTTCTGGAAAAAGAACTTTAAAATTCCATCAGCGGCAGAAGAGGTTCGACCTCTTCGGTTGTTACCACATTTTTAAGATCACTGATCCCGGTGTAAGGCATTCCAGCAACGACCTTCTGTGCTAGTTTTTTGGATATCCCGGGGATCCATTTGAGAGCAGATGACGGTAATGTGTTGATTTGTATCGGAACCGGGAGTGCGGTCAGACTTCTTGCACCGTAGGACACGACGGCAGTATTCAGAAGAGTCCCGAGAGGAAGCTGCATCGGTATCCCGACCAAGACCGGATAGGTCCCCATCTGACGGCCGAATGAGACCTGACCCGTGACTTCGACAAGAACATTACGGAGAACTGTCCCTACAGGAAAGACCCTCTCAAGCATAGGGACATCAAACGTGCTTCTGACATCATCCTTGAACTGATGGAACAATTTATCATGGATTCCAAGACAGTTGTTTTCATATGCCCGGGTCCCTTCAAACGGCATAAGCTGACGGATGTTCACTCTCCGTACAAGGAGACCGGCGGCGAGTATCTTATCCAGAAAGGCTTTGTTCAGAGCAAACGTCTCTGCAGTTTCTCCGGCAAGTCCTCCAATAAAGTTCAGACCAGGTAAAAGCTCCGGGATTCCATTTCGCCGAACGGCGCCGACTTCATTGACTATCTCGATCGCCCGATATATCTGTTCCGGCGAACCTTTCAGATTGTTTGCTTCGATCACGACAGGATCGACTGACTCAACACCAAACGCGGCGATATCTCCTTCCGTATGTCCTTCGACGATTGCGAGAAGTGCCTCGCGGGAGGCTTCTTCATGGCGTGCGATCGTCCCGGGGTTTACGTTATCGATATGCAGGGTCTGGAGATCGGGCGATGCTTCGCGGATGCCGGCAAAAAGCGCCCGGAGTTTGTCGGGTTCGGGTTTCGGATACTCAGCGCCGGATGTCCCGAAGGCGAGCAGGTCAGGCTGACGACCCAGCCGGAAATGCCTGGCTCCTGCTTTTGAAAGGGCAGAAACCTCTGATATGACCCCCGCAATGCCGCGCATCCTCGGCATCCCGTAAAATGGCTCCGTGCAGAAAGAGCATCCACCCGAAATACAGCGGAAACATCCCTTCGCCGTCTCAAGTTCGCACATAACATACGGATAGAACGGATGTTGAAGAATGATATCGGCTCCGAGAACTGCCCATCTGTCGTAATCGGGATAGAACAGCACACCATCCGGCTCCCCGCCGGAAAGATATGCATCCAAGGCGGCAGCCGGCTCTCCGGTGAGCATCGCAGTCCAGCCGGATACGGCCTCTTTCACGGCGCGGGCCCCTCCCTGCGGTGAGTAGCCAAATCCGATCGGACCTCCCAGAAGGGAAATCGTTTTTCCGCGAAGCGTGAATCCAATCTGCTGGAGTTCACTGAGCGTGGCCGGAGTTCCTGAAAGATACTTCCCCGGAACCGTGACTCCTGCAATCATCACGACAACTGGTGCATCCCGAAGTTTTGGAACACTGAGCGGATCCCGACGAAGTTCGTCGATGGTCACATACCGGACAGAGTAACCATGTTCTTTCAGGACACCAGCCACCGTGCGAATATAGGGAGAAATATAGGGCGGGACCCCCAGGCATGCGGGCTCATCCACATACCCGTCTATGATCACCGCATCAAACGTCATGACCTGCCAGTTTGAGAAGTTTGCGGGCGATCATCAATTTCCCGTGTTTGATAGGATCAACATTTTTATCGTCCAGATCGAATCCGATCAGCTGCACGGAACCTGCCCCCAACTCATGAGCTGCGAATACGCATCTGTCCCCGTCGGAAAATCCGCCGAAATTATAGACATTTGCAAGAGGTGTGCTCTGCGTGGTCCCAACGATAGGACCGCGGACCTTCGGCACCCAGGAGCGAACCAGCGGGATATTATCACCGTGGGCATGTAAAACAAGTATTGTCCCCGCGTCGTTCATATCCAGAAAATCATCATCCATGCCATCCATATCCGAGAAGATGATATCCGGTCTGATCCCTCGCGAAAAAAGCACGCTGGCAGCCGCATCTGCGGCGATCACGACTTTCCCGGTCAAATCTGTATTTTTTATATCAGACGGGAGTGACGGGGCATTTCCACAGACAATACAGTCCTTCCCGCGGATCGTATCCCGCAGAAGTGCAATATCGTTCCTTGGTAAAAGCGCCGAAAGAAGCTCGGCCGAACGCTCATCGTCCTCACGCGAGAATCCGAAATACGCAAGGATACGGACGTAATAGGGTTCCCAGTCTTCAGATTTCATCCCCTTCTCCATCGGAAATACCAACGAGTTTCATGAAATTGGAGAGAATAGGGTCGATGACCATGGAAAGGAGTTCCTCTTTATCTTTGACCATGGAAAAAGCGTTCAGCGGGATGGAAAGAGCCGCCATTGTTGCATGACCGCCGGCAGATGCGCCGGGAATCTTGGCAAAAGCCTCCTTCATCACGTCACCAACATGGAGACGGATATCCTTGTTTCTGGCAGAAAGAGTGATGTGGGTATCGGTGATGCCGTACACCATAGACGTCGTTACCCCTTCAAGGGTCAGAAGCATATCTGCTGCCTGCGGAATGGCATCCCTGTTTCTGACATACCCTACATTTGCAAAGAGATACCCCTGTTTTACCTCGCGGTTCAGGATCGCATTACCTAAAACATCGATCGTTTCCTGAGATAGGGACGGGGCCATGATGATCTCAAGGAGTGCACGATCTGCATGCGGAAGAAGGAAGGCTGCATTATACAGATCCTGAGATGAGATATTTCTCTGGAATTCGTGGGTATCTGCACGGATCCCGTAGAATAGTGCCGTCGCGACCTTTGTATCGATCGGAAGATACAGTTCCTGAAGATACTGTGTCAGAATGGAGGCGGTCGCACCGGCATCCGGTCTGGATTCGAGGAACTCGGGTTTATACTCCCGTACCACACCCTCAGCACTGTGGTGATCAACGATAATGTTGATTTTGGTGCTTGGCGGCAGATCGTTGTTCATTCCCGGAGCAACACAGTCCACAAGAGCCAGATAATCACACTGCGCAAGGATTTCTTTCGTGAGATGCTCCATTTTGATCTCAAGGAGATTAACGAAGGCACGATTTTCCTGGTGTCCTATGTTTCCTTCGTAAAGGATCCGGGTTGAAAGTTTGCCTTTAGAGGCATCATGAGCGATCACAGATAAAGCCATTGCACTGGAAATCGAGTCGGGGTCAGGGTTTTTGTGCGTGATAATACCAAGCGTACCTGACCATGAAGAAAGAAGCGAGTAAAGTTTCTGGGCATTTCTCGATGCGATGAGATTGGCCATATGGTTTACCGCAGACTTGGCCACGACCTTCTGCGGATATAATACAACATCGGCTCCGTTATCAGCAAGCTGATCGGTGGAAAAAAGATCCACGGCACGAGCAATCACATTGACATTTGGATACGCCTTTCTGATATTCTGGACCGCGGATAGATTTGCGTCTTTGTCCGATGACAGAACAAATACTACTTCCGGTTCAGGAAGTTTTGTGAGGATCAGAGGGTCACTGATATCGCCTACAGTTGCCTGATGTCGATGATCACGGAGATCATCAATACGTTTTTCATCAGAATCAACGATCAGAATGTTGTCATTCGATTCACTGAGTTCTTCAAGTACATTATAGCCAATGCTCCCGCATCCCAGTATGAGATATTTTATTTGTTTATTTTTATTTTTCGGGGATACGGCCTGAGTCCCGTCAGTCTCAACCATGAGTATCTTATTGGTATTGGTTGTTTATTAAGGATATGGAGATTGAACGGCCTTGAAACGGCCATAAGAAAATCTATAAATATTCCTATGACGTATTTAGTTAGGTCAAACGACACAAATACCGGGGCCTATAGCTTAGTCAGGCATAGCGACGGACTCTTAATCCGTAGGCCAGGGGTTCAAATCCCTTTAGGCCCGCTTCGTTTTTTTGAGATTTTTTACTGTAATTAGCATAATTACCGATTCTCTTAATTTAAAAGTATCACAGCAGCCAAAGATCTAGAAAAAATCATCGTGCAGAAAATCACCAGGATTATAACGCCCACGTGGAATTACAGTTAGCCTGATTACGGTTTTGGCGATATGCTGCAAAAAAAGTACAGATGATCCTATTTCTTTTTTGGATCGCTCTTTCTTTTTGACATGGAAGGAAGATCCAGCATATATTTGCCGTCATCTCCCATCCCTATAATGATATCCTGGGATTCTGCAAGCCGTTCGAGATTCAGTTCGTAGGTACCTTTACTGACGATTCTGACACTCTCGACACGCTCTAAAATATCGGTCGGGCGGGTAGCCGGACCCTGGTGTTTTACTTCGAGCACTTCCTGCTTGGTTTCCTCAGCGATCGTTTCGATAGACTTCTCCTCTAAAACATCCGCGTTTTTCACACGGTCACTTACGTAGAGGAATTTTTTACCGCCGCAACTCGGACATCCGCGAAGGATCTCGACCGACCCGTCACGAAACTCGCGTCCACATTTTGTACACTTATGCGGCATGGATTACTGCGCTGCTGAAGCCCAAGCAATAAGTCTGTCTTTTTCCCGGGAAAGCATTTTGAGCTGATCGACCGGACCGATGACCATCAGACGCGGGGTGTTTGTCTTCTTGCCGAATACTTTCGTAAAGAATCCTTTGTCACCGCCCATCGATGGATACGTTTCGATCTCGATTCCGGTAAA
The DNA here is from genome assembly GCF_030655665.1 of Methanocorpusculum sp. Classification (NCBI taxonomy): domain Archaea; kingdom Methanobacteriati; phylum Methanobacteriota; class Methanomicrobia; order Methanomicrobiales; family Methanocorpusculaceae; genus Methanocorpusculum; species Methanocorpusculum sp. Next base: position 218,424 of record NZ_JAUSPQ010000004.1, read on the forward strand.
TCCACCCGGGGTGATCTCCATCATGGTTGTCTCGAGAAGTTTGCCCTGTTCCTCCGGGGTAAGACCCTGCTCAAGAACAACAACACTGCCCTGACGAACATCATCCAGGATCAGTCGTATCTTTTCATACGACGTCATCTTGGAAAGACGCTCGGCAGACAGCATATCAATCTGAACTCCCTGAATCATCTACCTCACCTGAAAACCTCGGAGATCTTCGCATAAAGCTCTTCCATGTTGTTACCATCAAGACCGGAGATTTGAATCACCGGGTGCTGGGGGAACGCACTCTTGATCCTCTGCGGAGCTGCATCAGGCAGATCGATCTTGTTTGCAACAATAATGACTGGAAGTTTACGGGATTCGATGATACCCACCATCATGATGTTAACATGCATGAACGGGTCCTGGGTACTGTCGAGAACATAGATCACGCCGTCGATATCTTCACGCAGCCAGTGCATTGCTTCTGCAACACCTTCTGTCGCTTCACGGGCACGAGCCACGGCCTCGTCCTGATCCATACCATATTCGAGGAACTCGTGATAATCGATCTTTGTTGTGACACCGGGAGTATCAACGATATCAATAAACAACTTGCTACTGCCCGAGTTGATCTCAACACCTTCCTTTCTTCTCGCACGGCGGGTCTCGTGAGGAATTTCGCTGACTGGACCAACCGCTTCACCGGTCACATCGCGGACAATACGGTTGGCAAGTGTGGTCTTACCCGCATTCGGCGGACCATAGATGCCCACCCGCGAGCGTTTTTTGCCAAACAGCTTTCCGAAAAAGCTTCTGATACGAGGAAATGCTACCATTAAAACACCTAAATTGGACTATGTAGTATATTCTCTCTTAATGAGATATAAACCTCATGCTATTGTCCGGAGAAATATCGACTCAACATAACGGCCTAATCCGACTCCACTCCTAGGGAACTGCGAATACCATCTGGAATCTTTGTTGTGAACAGGACTTCCGAAAAATATTTATCAGGAATAGACAAATATCTGCATTCCGTTCACGAATTTTTCCTGCGATCGAAAAAAAATACTCGTATCATAAGCCTATTAAGTCATGACAGAGCATTAACTCATTATACCACTTTGATGTTGGTAAAAACATGACAACACCAGCAAAGCAATCCAAAGGAAAAAAGAACAGTGTTCTTGATATCGCAAGTCTGAATGTCATCTCGGTCCCCCCAACTATGAGTATCATCGAAGGGATCCAGATGATGAGCCGGCACAACTTTCGTCGCCTGCCGATCACGGATCCCGGAACCAAGAAACTCATTGGGATTGTAACGATCACTGATGTTATAGACATGATGGGAGGAGGAAGCAGATACAACCTTATTGCAAACAAACATAAGGGGAATCTTCTGGCCGCCTTAAATGAAAGCCTGCGGGAGATAGCCACCGAAAATGTGACCGGCTTCTCGCCTTCAACGACCGTAAAAGAAGCGGCAAACATCCTCCTGGAAACAGGACACGGAGGTTTCCCAATTCTTAACGCTGACACCACCTTAGCAGGCATCGTCACCGAGTATGATCTGATGCGGATGCTTGCCGGAGAGGAGTCAGAACTGGTGGTCGATGAGATCATGACGCCGTGTCCAAAGAAGGTCGCACCAGATCTGCCGCTCATCCATGTAACAAAACAGATCGTGGATGATGGATATCGCCGGCTGCCTGTCGTAAAAGACGGGATCCTGCTTGGAATGATTACCGCCACGGATATCATGGGCTATCTTGGAAAAGGCAGAGTCTTTTCCGAGATGCACAACGGAACCGTTGATGAAGTCCTGAGCCTCCCTGTTCGGGATATTATGACGGCATCAGACATCAGAACGGTCTCAGCCGATATGCCGATCAACACGGTAGCAAAAGAGATGCTGGCCCGTGGGATCGGAGCGTTCCCCGTAATGGACGGGGGGCGGCTTAGCGGGATCGTGACCGAATTTGATCTGGTAAAAGCTCTTACAGGAAAGATCTGAACTTTTTCACCATATGACGTCTGAAAAAATATGCAGACGATTCATCTGGTGGAAACCCGAAAACATCTTTTGCAGGAGTTGGACTGCAAAGAGAAACAGTGTTTTCCGCCACACGATTGAATAAACTCTTCAAAGAGGAGGAAGCAAACATGAACCAGAAACTAACCGTAAAAGACGTAATGTCTAAACCCGTTTCGATTGCAAAATCTGCACTGATCCCGGAAGCTCTTTCAAAGATGCTCAACGAAGGTATCGACCCGATCGTTGTAACAAACGACCATGTGGTCGTTGGAACTGCAGCCCGCAGGACCATCGCAGAAAAAATGGGAAGCAAAAAAACTGGAAATATTCCAGCTTCCCAGATCCGTGTTGCAAGCGTCACGAGAGATGACTTTACCTCGGTTTATCAGGATCAGGACGCGGAGCTACTCGTCCCGCTTCTCCAAAGATACAAGATAGTCATTGTTTGGGATGACGAACACCGGCTCATCGGTCAGGTCACCAAAGGCGACTTGTTAAGACACATCATCCCCGAAGGGCCGCTTGATACAATGACGGAGATCGCCCCAAGAATCACACCGGACGACCGCCTCGTCCAGCTGCACCGCAGAATGGCAAACAATGGCGCGACCCGGTTTATTGTGATGGATGGAAACAAGTCTGTGGGTATTGTCACTGAAACAGATATTGCGAAAGTCCTCGTAAAACTGAAAAGCGAAATCGATAAACACTTCGACAATGCACTCCGAAACGTAACTGCAGCAGACATTATGTCAACACCCCTCATTACTACACAGGTAAATACCCCTGTCTCGAAAGTAGTGGACATGATGCTCGCAAAAAATATCAGCACTGTTCCTATTGCTGACGGTGAAAAGGTCATCGGGTTCATCACCAGAAAATCCCTGGTCAATGCACTCTGACATACCCCCCTTTTTTATATAATATTTGACAGCTACAGAATATTCCTCGACAGGCAAGTGACTTTAACTGCCCATATGAATCTTGAGAACAGGATATTCCGCCGCGTCGGGCTCCGCGCCGGAGTCGCCCTCCCGCACCCCTAAATCAGATAGGAAGTGACTCACGAGTGCGTTTTCAAAGCTTTTGAGCACCATTTTCCGGGACGCAGTATTTTTTTTTATTTACGCCAACTGTCAAGTTTAGAATTCGCCAAAAATTTACCAGACCCTGCCGTCCACTCTTTTGGTACTCTTCGCGGGTGATAGATTTCGCACCATAACTTCTGATCTATGTACGTTTCGGTAAAGAGTGTCCCCACCCGAAATGACCGCGAACGCATCATTCTCACCCACGCAGCGAAGACCTGAGTGCGGTTCATAGGGGAGGACCAGCAGAAACTCGACCGGGTCACCGTAGATCTCAGATAAGAGTGATTTTTTTGCAGCGATCTCTGTCAGAAACCCTTTGGTCCCTGCAGAACCGGTGATCACCTCGCCGAAAATCCGGACACCGTCACGTGTCCTGATAAGAAGATCCATCTCCGCAACGACACGACCCTTCATCTTAAACCGAATGCCGCCGTCCCGCGAGTACCACAAACCGTCCGGAGCATATTTATCGTAAGGAATATAGACCGCATCGGCTAGTTTCGCGGCAATCGACACGATGGAAGAAGAATTCTCCGATGCGCTCAAAAGAAGTTCATACGAGAGGGCTTCAAAGAACTCGCCGACCGCAGAAGGATGGAGAGGATTGGTCTCCTCATAAAGAACGGCCCTACTCGACTTTGGGAGATGATGAACGGCCCGGCGGACATGGGAAAGGGTCACCTCCTCCGCGGACAGAAGTCCGGCAACCTCAGACGCTGACATCAGCGGTGAGTGAAGTACGCGATCACTTTTCCATCTATGACTGCATCGATCTTTGAGAAGCCGACCCGCTCAAACTGAACGATTCTGCCCGCATATTCACGAACAGCCGACTCACAGAACCCTTCAAAGATGCCTTCCGGCATAAGAAGCGAACAGGAAGCTGCCATTTCGATTGGAAGCCACTGAACGATCGCGGCCTTAAGAGAACGTGCATCGGCAAGGGAATCTCCCGCATACTCAGCCGAACTTGGACCAGTGATATTGATATTGAACAGATCCTTGAGTCTAAGCATCCCGCCCTTTTCCATCTCACTCTTCGGCAGAAGAACACGGCCCGTGAACGGAAGAACACGTTCTCCCCGCTCGGGCTGATTTGGATATACCGGAGCGTGTGCCTCGGTCTTTGGGGCACCGGTGATCTCCACTTCAACGGGCTCGGGAACGAAGAAGTACCGATCCGCCCCGGCATCAATGACCGCCTTGTTCTGAGCAAACAGATTTTCCCAGGAGAACGAAATATCCGTATCGCCCATGCCGATATCTATCGTGGCAGCGCGAACTGCCTCCGGCTGAATACCGCGGCGGGCAAGAGCACGAAGCGTTCCGAGATGGATATCATCCCAACCGGTGTAGAGACCTTCGTTGATCCCTCTGCGCATACCTGAGGTGGACAACTCGAGTCCGGCGATGGACATTCTCCCGTAATGATAGAAGTACGGCATCTTCCAGCCGAAGTAGTTGTAGATATACTCCTGACGGCGGGTGTTTGCGATATGATCCTTCCCGCGGATAACATGCGTCATACCAAGGAGATGGTCATCTATCACCACCGAGAAGTTCATCAGAGGGTAAACATAGACATCCGGCTTTCTCGGGTGGGGCGTGCTGGTCAGAACACGCATCGCGGCAAAATCACGCACAGCCGGGTCAGGGTGTGATATATCGGTTTTTACCCGGAGCGTGATCTCCCCTTCGACATACTTTCCGGCAATCATATCATCGAATCTTTTCAGGTTCTCTTCGACAGGAATGCCACGGCAGGGACAGGGGATCTTCTTGAGCTTTTTCTCACGGAACTCGTTGTTATCGCAGGTACACATATATGCCCCGCCGAGCTGGAGAAGTTCGCGTGCATACGCATAGTAGATCTCAAAACGATCCGACTGATAGATCACATCGGTGATCCCGATCCCGAGCCATGCAAGATCTTCGGGGACCATTTCATATGCTGACGGATCGACACGTTTCGGATCGGTATCTTCGACGCGGTAATAGAATTTGCCGCCGTATTTTTTCACGTAATAGTCGTTCAGTACCGAAGCGCGGGCGTGTCCAAGATGAAGAGGGCCGGACGGGTTGGGTGCAAACCGCATGACGACCCCGAATTCAGCGTTCGGAAGGTCAGGAAGTTCATGGCTCCTCTCCTTTTTTTCATGCATCTTTTCTATTGCACCCGGATTGAGAGAGATCAGTTTTTCTTCGCGTTCTTCAATTGAAAGAGCGGCGACCTCGGCGAGGATCTCCGGGATAAGAGCATTGATCTCTTTTGCTTTCGCACGAAGTTCAGGGTGGGCACCCATCACACTTCCGAGAATTGCGCCGGCACGGGGAACAGTCTTATGTTTAACGGCGTTTTCCAGTGCCAGGACGTATATATCGTTTCGAATATCTGCATCTGCCATGTTGAGTAGATAGTATTGGCGGGACGGAGTGTTTATACTTACGGCTTTTTTGTATTGTAGAAAAAAAGGTGTTCGCTAACAAGGTCGAACGGAACAAAATTCCCGTTCTAAAACCGCTAACTCTTCACGCGTATTGATATTGAACGCAAGACCCGGCTCATCGAGCAAAAGACACAGTTCGTCCTGCACTTCGGCAACAAGACTTCCCATGAAAATATTTACTGCACACGGTGCTGCCGGAACTCCGTTGATCTCCTCACGGTATCTTGGCTGCATGCCGTATCTTTCACAAAGAGTGATCGGGACCCATGTTGAACAGGCAGGTTTGCCTGACGCATGATACGCATCAAGTATCTGTCCGATGATGTCAGCTGTGAGGCAGGGAATATCAGCCGCAGAAGTAAAGAGCGGACCATCTTCGCCGGAGATCTCGACAGCTTCACAGAGATCCTCGACGTATCCTGTCCCCTGCGTGTCGATTGACTCAACATTGTTCGCACGACACCAGTTCCGGGTGAAGGGCGTTTTATAGGAAGTCACAACGACCGGTTCACATCCGGCTTCGATGAAGGCATCGAGTACCCAGGAGATCATCGGACGATCGTGGACCATGACCAGAGCTTTTTCCCCGAGCCGGAGTCTTGAACCTTCACCGCCGGCAAGGATCAGCGCAAGCATGCAGAAAGGGCCTCCACCACACGGAGGTTCTTCTCCCGGATCTCAACCGAGATGCGGATCGATTCCGGCAGACCAAACGATGTGCAGTCCCTAACAAGAACACCGTGTTTCAGCATAGACCCGGTGAACTCAGATGCATTTCTCCCGAGATGCACTAATATATAGTTCACCGAACTTTCGGCAAAAGACAGACCAAGTTCAGTGAGGCGGGCGAAGTACCATTCACGTTCAGCGGAGATTTTTTCTGCAGAAACAGCAAGTTCATCATAGTGATCAAGAGCCTGCATTGTATAGGCTTCCGCAAAGGCGTTCACCGTCCAGGGAGTTCGTACCGTCTCGATCTTTTCGATCAGATCGGCCGGACCAAAACCGAACCCGAACCTGATCCCGGGGACCGAGAAACATTTGGTGATCGAACGCATCACAAAGAGATCATCTGACCGTATGTCAGAAATTGACTCATCCCGTGCGGCGAGTTCCATAAAAGCCTCATCAACAAAGAGCCGGGATCCCTTTTTTGTACAGTCATCCAGAAGAGCGAGCATTTTCTCGCGGGGCGTTAGAATTCCTGTTGGATTATTCGGGTTACAGATGATCCGGAGATCGGCATCCCTGCCGGAGATGACATGAGCGCCGGCAAGTTTTGCGGAAAGCTCATACTCTCCAAACGTCGGAGGATCGATCCTGACGGGAGAGAGCGCTGAGAGAACAACGCTGCAATAAACACGGATCAGCTCAGCCGATCCGTTTCCAACACAGATCTCATCGGTACGGCGGGAAAAAACCCGACCAATTTTATCCTTTAAAGCACTATATGTATCATCAGGATACACGCAGAGATCAACATCCCTGAAATCGCAGGAAACTTTGGGCAGAAACGGATTCATACTTGCACTCACGTCAAGAAGATCGGAGCCGTATTTTTGCCTTAAAGCGATAATCCTACCGCCATGGACTGCTTTCTCAGGAAAATGTTTCTGCATTTTGTAGTATAATCTTGGTCTCTTTCGACATAAATAAACCACAGATAGAAAATTATCTTGCGTTAATACATGAATATCACAAGATATATTTATATATTCAAACATCCAATTAGATTTTGTCCAAGATCGGACGTCAGCCCTGTGTCTTACATATGTCAGACAAATGGCAGACAATTGACTGACAAATGTCAGATTGGAGTTATGATGGACCGTATCACCATACGCCTACCCCCTCAGCAAATCGAACTACTAGAATTACTTGTCGAATCCGGCGAGTTTCCAACCGTTTCTGAAGCAGTACGATATGCAGTCAGGGAATTCCTCTCGCAGAGAGGAGACAGGATACTGCGTGACAGCGATCAAGTAACATCATTTGACGGACGATTATAACAGTAAAATCATTGGGGTGTTTACAAAAATGCAGAGTATTATCAATGAGGCACTGAAGAACTCAGAGCTCGAAAAAGGAATCCAGACGACATCCATCGTTGACGACGATGACATGCTCGGACAACCAAGAATCGTTATCGTCGGATGCGGCGGCGCTGGAAACAACACGATCAACAGACTTCACAACATGAAAGTCGCAGGATCGGAAACCATCGCCATCAACACCGACAAGCAGCACCTGGATATGATCCAGGCCGACAAGCGTGTTCTGATCGGCAAATCCCTGACCCGCGGTCTTGGAGCCGGAGGTTTCCCAGACGTAGGACGCCGTGCCGCAGAAATGGCACGCCCGACCCTTGAAGAGATCCTGAAAGATGCAGACCTCGTCTTTGTCACCGCAGGCATGGGCGGAGGAACCGGAACCGGATCCGCACCCGTCGTAGCACAGATCGCCAAAGAACACGGCGCCATCGTCATTGCGATGGTCAGCTACCCATTCCAGGTTGAGCGGGCGAGAATGCTGAAAGCTGAAGAAGGACTTGAAGCAATGCGCCAGGCAGCAGACTCCGTTATTGTCCTTGACAACAACAGACTCAAGAACTTCGTTCCAAACCTTCCGCTTGGTCAGGCATTCTCTGTCATGGACCAGCTCATCGCCGAAACCGTCAAAGGGATCTCCGAGACGATCACCGAACCATCTCTCATCAACATCGATTACGCAGACGTCCGCGCCATCATGAGCAAGGGCGGCCTTGCAGTCATGCTTGTTGGCGAGTCCAAACAGCAGAACAAGGCCGAGTCCGTCATTCGCGACTGTCTTGCCCACCCGCTTCTCGACATCGACTTCCGCGGAGCAACCGGCAGTCTGATCCACATCACCGGTGGAAACGACCTTACCCTTCACGATGCAGAAGAGATCGCACAGCAGCTCACCTACGAACTTGACCCCCATGCAGATGTCATCTGGGGAGCAAGAGTCCGCAAAGATTTCGAAGGCAAAGTCTCCGTCATGGCAATCATGACCGGCATCCAGAGCCCGCAGATCCTTGGCGGTCACTCAGTCAACACCTTCCAGGCAGGCAACTCCGGCTCAAACATCTCATCACGTAATCCATCCACCTCTCCCACGACCCATCAGCAAAATACCGCAACTGCACGCAGCGGTTCCTCGTTTGACTGGATCATGTAAAACCGACTCACCATACGTAAGTTTCATACACCACACATATACCCCGACCGGGATGATGGAAGGCACCAGAAGGTACGTCGTCACCTTCACCACATCACCCCATTAGGAAATATATCCGGGCAGACAAATATCCCGTCTGCCCAAAACACCCGACCCGTAGGTATAGGGGTTGAGGTGATTCGACTGTTTTTTTCACGATAATTATACGACACCTTTATTTCTCCATACCACCACTAATTATAGGAAAGTCGTATATCTGCGGAGTCGGAAGAGTCCAACGAGTCGGCCGCCAGTACAGGAGATTGAATACTATCATTGAAACTTTGCACTTGTTTTTGCGTCATTTTTCATGCAGTTTGGTATTTTCTCCAGCGCGGGCGACCCTCGGATCCTTCTCTCTGCGGACGGCTGCTCAGGATAGGTAAGAACGTTGACCGAAGATCTTGTCGATAAAAGAAAATCACTCCTCGAAGAGTCTGAAGAACACAAAGTAAAGCGTAACGAGTTAAATTCTCAGGCAAGCCAGTTTGCCCGTGAGAGAAACGAGTTAAACAACGCAACCCGCCAGTATGTCGAGGACGCACAGAAAAACAAAGAACTCCGTGACCAGTCCAACAACGATGTTCAGTCCCTGAAAGAGAAGAGGAACGAGTTAAACGACAAGGCTAACACCCTCTTTGAAGAGATCGATGCTCTCCGGGGCGAGCAGGGAACCGGTTCCGCGGCTCAGAGCCACGAGAAGAAACCCTCAGCAAAAGACGTCCAGCGTCAAATCGACCAGCTCGAAGAGAGACAGCAGACTGAAACAATGTCCAAAGAGAAGGAAAATGAGCTTGTTGATAAAATCAAACAGCTTAGATCCGAACTCAAGGACCAGGAAGTTGAGCACGAACAGAACAAAGAAGTCCGCACCCGCCTGATCGAGGCACGTGAGTTCCGCAAACAGGCATCAGCGATCCATGCAGAAGTTACGGAGAAAGCCGAGCTTGCCCAGAAACACCACGACCTGATGGTCGAGTGCTACAGAAAGGCCGACAAATCACGGGAAGGCGCAGATGCAAAGCACAAACAGTTCGTTGAGGCACAGGAGGCTGCAGATGCTGAGCACAAACAGTTCCTCGAATGCCAGAAACAGCTTCGCGACTATGATAAAGTCCTGACAGGCATCCGCTCAAAGCAGAAGAAAGTTAAGAGTGTGAAAGAGAACAAGTCCGCAAGAAAGGAAGCAGAAACCATCTTCAACGCATTCAAGAGCGGTGAGAGACTGACTACCGAGGACTTATTAAAACTTCAGCGCTCAAAGCTTATCTGAAGTTTTCCAAATATAACCTATATTTTTTCCCGCTTTTTTCCCACAGATATTTAATCCATAAATGGTAATTGTATAACAATGAGGGCACGCACTCTGATCCTGAGCATTGACAGAGATGACGACGTGGGATACAAGGCAGGCATAGAGAGTCCCGTACTTGGCAGGGACGCATGTCTTGATGCCGCGACAAGACTGGGTCTCGCCGATCCTGAAGATTCCGATACGAATGCCATCTTTCAGGCAATCAAAACCTACGATGAGCTGAAAGCTAACGGCGAGGACGTGGAGGTCGCCGTGATCGGGGGCAATCACATGAATATGCTTGAAGGAGACCGGAGGATCGGAGACCTTCTCGCAAAGGTCATTGAGATCACCGGGGTCACTGATTGTATACTTATCTCCGACGGGGCGGAGGACGAATACGTTCTCCCGATCATTCAGTCGCATCTGAAGATATCAGGCGTGGTAAGGGTCATTATCAAACAGCTTCCAAACATCGAGGGGACATACTATATCATCAAAAAGCTGATGAACGACCCGAAGATCGCGAAGATCATTCTGCTTCCGATCGGTCTGGTCCTTCTTCTCTATGCCTTAGTTGCCTTGCTTGCACCCGGCGTTTCCGCAATTCTCGTGGCCGTAGGTATCATCGGGCTGTATCTGCTGTTCAAGGGATTCGATCTGGATCGGTACTTCTTTTATGCATGGCATGCAGTCATTGAATCATTCAGGAAGGGGCAGTTCTCCTTTGTTGCCTATCTGGTCGCAGTTATCCTGGTCATCGGCGGAGTCATCTCCGGGCTGATGAGTGTTATTACCAATTTCCCGAACTCAGGAGATGTAGGGGTCCTCTATCTCGCCTTATCATTCCTTTACGGGGCGGTCATCTGGATCGTTATCGCAGGTCTTGTAGCCTCTGCCGGAAAGATCACGGATTATGTCCAGAATTATCAGGCAGGCATTTCCAGGATATTTGTCGTACCGTTCTTTGTTATCGCAACCGGCATGATCACCTACGGTGCAGTAATCTATTTCCTCTCCATCTCGCCGGTCGAACCGTTCCCGTTCACCACAACAGACGGCATCATCGCAATGATGCTCCTCACGATCGCCGGACTTGCGATTGCCTTTACCGGCATCTATCTGAGACCATTTGTCCAGAGAAAAATCAATTCATGGATAGAGATCAGGCAGAAACTTGATGAAGATGCGGAAGGATGCAGCGATAAAGGAAAACCAGTATATAAAAAAGTTAGGTACTGAAAGGCAGTCCTGAAAGATAACTCAGATACCAGATCACTGGAAATATCCAAAACCTTTCGACATGATCTTGGTATTATTAAAGATCTTAGAGTCAGTAGGGGTAAGGACAAACGTCAGTTTCGGGATCACCGTACCAAACGTGTGAGCAGGATACCAGTAGGACCCATCCCCATAATCAACGACCACATTTTTTACAGTGATGACCGCACGGTCATTATCGACATATGAATAGGTAACCACCTGAGAATCTTTTCCCGCCTCGGGATAACCCACCACAGCGAGAACACGGTTTTTCAGATCCTGCTTTCCGAAAAGGAATACCAGAAAGGCGATCCATGGCGTGACCTCATACTGCACCGTGATCTCAGCATCCGTTCCCGAAAGAACGATATCAATAGAATTAACGGTCAGATACCCGTACCGGTTCGATCCGTCCACAAAGACAGAGGTATTATCATTGACCGTCTGATTATCCTCAGAGATCGTGATGATCGGGGTCTGGGCGGCGAAAACGGGTCCCGTACCAATCAAAAGCAGAAATGCCGTTATCATGAACAGAGACAAGAGCCGGGTAAAGTTCATTGTGATACGTATGTCTCGAAAACGAGATAGTCTTTTCCCCTACTCAAAAAGAAATCGGCACGTCTTTGAATGCATCCCCGTCAAAAAGACCACGCGGGGTGATCCTGAGATGCGGTATGACCGTAAGAGAGAGGAACGACAGGTTCATGAACGCCGCCGGCGATGCGCCCGTCAACATCAGCCTGACGAATAGGTCGTCCATCCGGGTGACGACCTCTTCGTAGAACAAAGGCGTCATCAACCCGCCGTAGGGGAGAAAGAGAACGGTCGTGACCCCGTCGCATACAACAGCCATTCCCCCACCGCTGTCGTTCACTGCGTGGATCGCCTGAATGATCTCCTCATCCGTGACACCGGCCGCAATAATGTTGTGGGCATCATGCGAGACCGAAGAGGCTATAGCCCCTTTAACAAAGGTAAAACCTTTGACAAGCCCGACGCCGAACCCTTCAGACCGGTACCGGTCAACACTCACGACCTTATGAAAATCCCGGGCGGTTTCGCTGTCAAGAGACTCGGTTATGATCTCACCCGGAACAAGACCTATGACCCGGAGTCTGCCATTCGGTAGAGCGAGTTCTTCTTTTGCGGGGATACGGCAGGAGAACGGCGGACATATGCAGTCCAAGGAACTTCCGGGGTTTGGCAACGATGAGGTGCGGACCCCGTTTTTATACACTGCCGAGACGAAAAACTCAGCTCCGTCCTGCAGTATGCAGAAATCGGCAACTCTTCCGGGAGCGATCATCCCGCGGTCGGTCAGACCAAAACAGTCGGCCGCTGAAAGCGTCGCAAGCCGCAGAGCATGCTCCAAAGACATCCCGGATCTGACCGCGACCCGAATACAGTGATCGATCGAACCCTCACGGACCCGCGAATCCACATGCCGGTCATCAGTGCAGAAACAGCACCTTACGGCGGTCCGGTCATTCACGATTTTCGAGAGGGCGGCAACATTTTTCGCAGCATCTCCTTCACGGAGAAGAACATACATCCCGAGGGAGAGTTTTTCATTTCCTTCGGCAGCTGAGATACACTCGTGATCTGTTTTAATATGCCGGGATATATATCTGCAGAGCGCCTCGCCGGAAAGTCCCGGAGCATGCCCGTCGATGTGATCGAATACAGCGAGCTTTGCCATGACCTCGGGATCCCCAGACAGAACGCCGGGAACATTCATCATCTCGCCAAGTCCGATGACCGAAGGAGTATTTTTATAGGAGGCAACGTCCTTTGACGAGACAACGGCGCCGCCTTTATCCAGAGGGGTCGCCGGCACGCATGACGGGATCATGAAGAAGATATCGGCAGGCGAACTCTTCGCATCCTCAAGCATGAAATCGATCCCGGCACATCCTGAAACATTGGCGATCTCATGAGGATCCGCGATCACCGTGGTCACGCCGTTTTTGAGAGAAAGACGGCCGAACTCGCGGGGAGTCAGAAGAGAACTCTCGATATGCACGTGGGCATCGATCAGACCCGGGACAACGCGTGCCCCAGAGAGATCGGTCACGTTTTCGCCCTTAAGGGCGCCGGGTTTTCCAACTATCGTTACCCGACCGTCGTCAACAGAAAACGCTGCCAACCGCCATTCGCCGACGGCAGGATTAAAAAGAAGGGCATTATCAAAAATCTGCGTCATGCGATCAGAATATTCTGGATGAAACCGGTGATCCTGGGGGTTCCTTCAGCGCGTTCGAGAACATAGATGAAAACCTTGTATTCGCCCGGCGGAAGGTCGATCTGCAGTTCAGTAACGGAGTCGCCTTTTGTCAGCGTACCAAGAACCGACTCGGATTCACAAACCGGAGTTGATGAGAGAAGGGTATCCTGACGGAAGATATTGTACTGGAACCACACCTCTCTCTGTTCGCCGTCATAATGGATCGGTGTTGTCAATACACCATTCTCATAGACCGAGGTCCCCGCAGTTAAGGAATTCCCGCCGGTAAACACCAGAATGAGAGCGATAGCGGCAAGAACACAGACTACGCCTCCAATGATCAGCAGAGTTTTGCGTTCCATATCCTAATGCTCAGTCAGCCCTCTCGACAATAACACGAACTTTATCGCCCGCTTTGAGACCGGAACCTTTCGGAACATCGATGTTGAACCAGTAAGGACCCTGCTGGGCCATAAGACAATCCTTTACACCATCGATATCAGAGACAAATTCCAAGGTTTCCACTACCTCAAAAATTTTAACAGCCATACTAACATAGAGGGAAGGAACAGTAATTAAGTTTGTTGTTTTCCATTAGGGAAAACAAAAAAAATGAATTGCCAAGATGGTATGTGATATTTTATAACATAGGTTTGCTTGTTACCATCCAGGTGGTACTGTTGGAGTAACTCCAACGGCTGATATCCAGCTCATCGCAAATTTCGGAGAGGATGGCGAGGTTGGTCCCAACTTCTTTTGAAGAGAGACCGAGATCTTTTGCGATATACTTCGCTTTAAAGAATCTTCCGCCCTTGGATACACCTGCTTTCAGGTATCCGAGGATCTTCGCCTGGGTTTCGTTGTATCTTTCAAGAATTGTTCTAGGTTCGGCCATTTTGACTTACCTCACGTAAGTATTGTATCTTTTACATTATAAAGATATTGTTATGATTTGGGTAACAGATCCTGTCGGATCAAAAAAAGAGAATTCGTGCTTTTACCGTTAAGCTACGGTAAATTCAGAGATTTTCTCGATCATCTTTTCGATAACCTGCGTCCGCATGCCTTCTACGAATTTGATGCTGCCGACAACGAGGTGACCTCCGCCGGAGATTCCTGCTCCCGGCATCTCATCCCGCATGGACCTGACCATCTGGGGGATGTTCATCCGGACACCGCGTGATCTGATGACCGCAAAGTCCGGACCAAGACCGAGCGTGACAACAGGTTCGTTCACATACTTCTTGCAGAGGATATCGTGAACTTCGCCAGAGGATTTGCCCGGAGGCGGGAAAGTGAACCGGTGAGCGAACATCTCCACATCGGCAAGGAACAGATTCGCACCGGAGGTAAGCTTCTGATCATGGATGTGGGGCATCATAGTGTTCATCTGATCCTCGATCGCCAGGTTTGCCTCGATGACGAGGAGGTTCACGAGTTTTAGATGGCGTTCCGGAGCATTGTTGATATTGAGGATATCTTTGACGATCTCGCGTCCGTCATTGAATCGGAGCCAGTACTGCTCGTAATCAAGGGACAAGGCCATGTCTTTACATTCATCGCGGGTGTATTTCCCTTCGATCAATGCAAGATAGGTGGCAAGTTCGGGAGCCTCGCTTCTGTCTGCCACGCCGGCAACTGCCGGGAAATGCATGATGCGTGATTCGATTGCGGGGTTGATCAGCCGGGCGATCTCCGTTCCAAGCATACCTGCGGTGACACCAAAGTCGCCGCCGACATGATAGGGGTTAACATGGCACAGGAGATACTTGTCGATGGTATCATCGGGATGGTGGTGGTCGGCAACGATGACGTCGAGACCATAGACTTCGGTCATTTTGTATGACGGCATGTCTTCTTCGGTCGAACCGTTGTCCATGAGAAGGATGAGCGGAAGTTTCTGACCGAACCGGACATTGTCTTTGAGCATCATGTCGAGATCGCGGGTCACATCTTCTATTTCATAGAAAGGAGCTTTCGAGGGAGAGCGGCGCAGAAGGAAGTTGTCCTGATCGGGGTCTCCGCCGTTGTCACGGATGAACTGGGTAACTGCAGTTTCTACTGAAACGGCCGCACAGATCCCGTCGGCATCCGCGTGATGACGGATGATGATCGGCTGCTGGGTGAGAACGGCACGCCGGACGATCTTCGCGAATTTCCGCATCTCGGGCCAGAGAGCATCGAGGACGTCACTCTGGATCAGGGGTTTTACCTCAGGAGGTTCGGCACGGGCTTCGAGTGCACGGTTGATCCGTCCTCTCACATTATCGGCTTCCTCTCCTTTGAGGACCTGCATGCCGGAGACCTCGATCTGCATCTGGTTGTTTCTGCGGGTAGCTTCGCCGAATACTCTGACGATATCGCCGAGATTTACTTCAGGATAGGAGCGGACACCTGCTTCGGTGAAAGCGGCGGCATCTTCGACACCGGAGTCATCACAGATGGTAAAGATGGTCGGACCCGAGGTCTGTTTGATCTGCACGACATCTGCTTCGATCGTGACGTTTCTGCCGGTCTTTGCCGTCAGATCGGAGAGTTTGGTCAGGGTGATATTCTTTGCGACAAGCTGGGTCTCATAGCTTCCTTCAGGAATGGAAACCTCTCTGAGATCGATGTTGCCGTTTGGCCGGATCTGGTTAACGAGAACGACGATCGGATCGCGCTCCTGTTTATCGGTCAGCACATTACTTTTATGGAGAAGACCTTTGGTTCTGTCATTTAACTGAACGAAAGTGCCGAAGGTCGCAAAACCCTGGACTTTGCCGATGTACATGTTGCCTTCAACAATGTCATCCACTTCACAACCCGGCCCAAGCCGGTATACGATATCTGTCATATTTTTACTCCTCTTCAAAATCATCTATTTCATCGGTATCTGCACCGCAGAGACCGTAGAGCTTTTCTTCACCATCACGTCTTCCGCGGGCGACCAGAAGATCACCGGCATACAGACAGACGTTTCTCCCCGGACGATAGATCCACTTGTTTTCATGTTTGACGGCAAATATGACCATTCCGGTCACGGTACCTACATGAGTTTCAGCAAGGGATTTTGTGTCAAGAGTGGATCCTTCATGGACCGTGACCCACGCAATGATCTCGTCAGATTCCCGAACGATCCGTTTGATGATAGGCGGAACATCGATCTCCCGGAGAACTACATCGGCGATGGAACTTGCGGCGTCCGATATCGACTCGGCGAACGAGGACATATACAGCATTCCGCGTAAGCTTGCGACATCCTCGGTACGCTTGGCGGCTTCAAGGGTCCAGAGATCGAGCCGAAGCCGCATCTCGTCGAGCTCTTCTTCGAGTGCCACTACTTCGTTTGCCAGATCCAGATTATCATGGAGCAGAGCGGAGTACGCAAGACCGACGGAGAGTTCACTGATATTTTTCATCTCAATCATGAGAGCGACCGCACGGTCAAGATCGTTGATGGGGGATGCGATCTGAGCCTCGTCGCCCGGCACCGGCTGGCCTGCAAGTTCACAGAGTTGTGGGAATCCATACTCGGGACCGCGGCCAACGAGAACATCACCGGCACGAAGGACCGTATGTTTATCAGGATCATAGAGTCTCTGACGCATCCTTCTGATCAGGATGATCCGAATACCGGTAACGGACTGGAGCTTGATGTCGCCGAGTCGTGCGCCGTCAAGGGGGCTCCCGGCAGCAACGACGGTTCGGTGGGTGGCTTCTTCCGCCTCGGGAAGAGCTCTGCGCAGGTTCGCGGGAAAGGAGACATGCCGCATGATATTTTTCGCGATATCAGCCGCATGGTTCGATATCCTCTCTGAGGCTTCGGCCAGCTGGAGAAGGCCGCTCATCGGTTCGGTCTCCTCTATGCGCCGCACACTCATCATACTGGTAATACGTGCCTGATAGATGAGGTCATTCATACGTTCTTCGAGTTCTATGACTTCATCTGCTATGGCGTTGCTTTCGAAAAGCACTGCAGAATAAGCCAGATCAACCATGAGTTCGCTGATGTCTTTCATCTCGATAAGTACATCTTTGAGGTTGATCGGTTGATTGTCACGGTCCATGATAGTGTGTGTATTAGTGAGAGTTCTGACTACTTAATAAATAGGATACTCGTTTAGCCTGAGAAAAATGATGGGACGGGGATATCTGCCGCGGGTGAGGGGAAATACCGGGCATTCTGGGTTTTGCTGAGAGACGGGGCGTTCCCCTCTGAGGGGCAGATTCAGCCGAAGAAGTCGAGCTGTTTTTGTCTGACCCCGACTTTCCCTTTGGTCAGATCATCAAATGAACGGCGGATCTCGATTTCCATATCGGCGTTCTGTTTTTTTACCCAGCGAATAGTCTCTGCCCAGGTCCCTGCGGGGATGCGGTATCCAAACCCGGCGGTCGTCCGGGAGAAGAGTTCTGCGCCAAGCAGACCCTCTTCGGGAAATGCTGCAGAAAATGCTTCATACAAAAGGAAACACTGCTCAAAAGGATGCGCTTTTTCTTTGATCTTCTGATCAAAGGAGACGATCAGTTCTGCAAGGATCTTTTTTGATTCGTCCGATAAGGGGGAGGCGTCAAGATTTTGGGTGAGAACATCCCGGATCGTATTGACCATACGCGGCGTCAGATGCGCATGTTTCTCCCGCATCTGATAGGCATTTTTCAGATTTTGTATGATATTGATCTCGGAAAGCCGTTTGCCGCGCGGGATCTCGCCTGCGGCGAAGAGCCGGGAAACTTCAGCCGGCGTGACGACCACGTCAGCGATACGTGCCGCGTCGGAGATGTACGCCGCCGTCTCCTGTGCGGGATCTCCCGGGGGACGTCTCGCAAGCAGATATCTGAACCGTTCCAGTTCGAAGTATTCATCCTCGTCTGCATACCGCTCAAAGGAAAACTTCCCTGCACGAAACTTCGCCACCTTATTCATGCATTTCATCTCGAGATCGAATCCGTAGAGTGCGATACACCGGGTGATCTCAGCTTTGGTCGGCTTCGATCCGGATTTGATCATGCGTGCCGCTGCAAATTTTTTCGCATCGGTGTTGACTTCACGCACCAGATAATATCTTTTCAGACCATTTTGGACACGGACTTCAACACGATACAACTCATTCGCAGACATATGATGCAGAAATATTGGTCGGGATCGAATGTGTATGTTTCGTTTCCGCGGATCAGACGTCCCGTTGGACCGAAATGCCGGCAAGCCCTTCCCAGTAAGGAGCCCGCTCCGCTTCCGGCGCGACACCGCACACATTGACATATTCGGGATCGAAGTGCCGGAGGACCGCCGTCAGCGATTCAACATCCGGATCACGAACGTAAACTCTGCGGATCTCATAGGAGTCCAGCAGTTCAGGAAGACGTGCTGTTCCTTCCCTCGAAACCACGATATCACGCTGGACATCAAGTATGGTTTCCAGATGGTCATCGGGAACGACCCAGAGGAACCGTTTTCCGGAAAAATATTCGAGCTCGATCTCTTCCGGCGCCTCGGACGTCAGAATATGACCGCGGATCCCTGCGTCCCTCATCAGACGGCAAAGTGACAAAATCGTTTCAGACAGTGAGTCCTTACACTCTTCGGCATCTCCAAAGTACCCGTCACTGATATCCAAAGCTGAAGGAGAGGGAAGACTCCACCAGCAGTTTTTCTTCAGCGAGTTCACGAGATCTATATCGGCCAAAATCGTGTGCATATCCAGATCGAACTCCCGGATAAACACCCCGTCACGCACGTTCGTAAAGGCATCAAAGAGACGATCGGCATAAAACTCACCGCCGGCTGCAGGAAATTCCACCGCAGGAAGCTGATCTTTGAGGGTAGTTTCTATATTCCAGGTGGTAAGATCGGTTTCCTGACCACACCTCGACATGATCCAGGCTGACAAAACAGAAATATCAGGGACCGCAGGCAGGGCTGAGCCCAGAGACCTGACGGGAAAGGTACATGTACGCATTACAGTATTAGATGAGAAGCTGATACGTAATACTTTTCTTCATAGGGATTACGCGGTATGATCCCAAAAATAACGTATTATTGGACCATACTTTAATTTCTTTACTGGATCTGTGGGAAGCATGAGATAATTCACCGCGAATCTCCGCGAATTCTCGCAAATCGCATTTTTCTTGCATCGTCGTGCTCTGCTCCGGCTTATCGCCTGCGCAGGAATCGCACGCCGTCTGGAAAAATGCTGGGGAAAAACCGGCGTGCCGGTTTTTCTAAAAAGAATATTCCTTGCTTTAATTATTTTTTTACAAAAGTGCTTTCCCCAGAATACACGCATTTTGCTCCATAAGGGAGATAAATAATAAACAAGGATGTCCCTATAGATTCATATGACTCGCCATTTCCCCCCATCAACTTTTGATGATGATTTACTTCAGAGAGAAGAATTAGCTGATTATTTGACGAATTTTATCAACTCATCCTATCCATCATCAAATGAAAACTCATTAGTTTTTGCACTGGATTCCCCTTGGGGTACAGGAAAAACATGTTTCATCAACATGTGGATTGATAAACTGAAAAATCACAAAGAACCCAAATATAATATTATCAATTATAATGCTTGGGAAAATGATGACTGTCCTGACGCAATCATCCCGCTCATATGCAGTTTTAGCCAGTTACTCGGGGATTCTCCCGAAGTTGCAGATTCCCAGAAGAAAACAATACTCAACGTGATTAAGGTTTTCACTCCGAGAATTGCAAATGGACTCCTTCGCAAATTCACGGGGATTGATGGATCAGAATTACTGGAAGCTTGCAGTGAATTCAGGGATATGAATGATCCAAATACCATCTATTCGGAATACACTTCATTAAATGAGAAAAAAGAGAGATTCCGAGAACTTGTTGAGATTTTCTCCTCTAAGAATGAAAAACTATTGATATTTATTGATGAATTAGATCGTTGCCGTCCTACCTATGCAATAGAAACATTGGAAGTTGTGAAACACTTTTTTGATTTGGATAATGTCATTTTCATCTTCTCGACAGATATTGTTCAGTTGAGTCATTCTATCTCAACAATTTATGGAGATATAGATTGTGTTGGATATCTCCAAAGATTTTTTGATAAACAGATTAAATTACCAGTTCCCTCATTAAATGCTTATTTGGAGAAGAGACTTATTACTAGTAATGGAAAATTTCTCGAAATGGAAGCAGACTATTTGTCATTACTTGTATCCAGATTGTCTCTCTCTTACCGTGATATAAATATCATCTGTGATGAATATGTGAAATTTTACAATCAGAAATATGCTATATCTTTTGATATATGTGGAAACGATTATTATGGTCTTCGCAAGGTGTATCTCTCATTATATTGCCTAAAATATACTCAGCCGCTTCTTTATCTTACATTTACTAAGCGCGGAACCTGGGGACATGATAAAGAACCTATTTGGCAGAGACTATTTCCAGATGACAAGGATGTGGGAGACTTCTTTTCTTACTCGTCTGAAGGGATCATGATCCAACCTCTATACCACCTCTTAAATGATACTCCCCAAAGTAATGACGAAACATTGACTAAACGAAACTACTTTTTCAACGCAGAATATGAGAAAGTTGATCCTAACTCTCTTAAGAAGATGACTATAATTGATGCCGTTTACAACAATATTGAATATAAGAAAATGTTTACTTCCTCTAGTATATCCAAGTAAAAAATCTTATACTCCTTTTTTTTGTACAAAACATAGAGCACGAACAGATTTCCATGAGATTTATTTAGGCTTCATACATGATGTTTACAGGAAACAAAGATAGTAAACCCACCGAATTCGACGGGTTATCTTATCTTAAGAAAGAGAGATGGGCTACAATAAAAGAAAAACCCGCACGCGGGTTTTTCCCCAGCATTTTTCCAGACGGCGTGCGATTCCTGCGTAGGCGATAAGCCGGAGCAGAGCACGACGGCGCAAGAAAAATGCGATTCGCGAGAATTCGCGGAGATTCGCGGTTTTTAATCTCAAATCAAAAAAAAAGGGGAGAGTTATTCTTTGGATTCGATAACGGCGATCAGATTTTCCATCACTTTGTCAACGGCATCCCAGGTAGGGCTGGTCTTGCCCGGAGTCCGGACGATAAACGGTCTTCCCTCATCGGCGGCTTTCCGCATCTCGATATCCAGAGGGATCGCGCCGAGATAGGGCACCTTATACTGCTCCGCCGCCTTTTCTCCGCCGCCTTTCCCGAAGATGTCGACAACTTCGCCGCAGTGCGGGCAGACCATACCCGACATGTTCTCGATCACGCCGAGGACGGAAAGATCCATCATCTCGATAAATTTGATCGCCTTCGTCGCATCCAAAACCGCGACATCCTGAGGGGTCGTCACGATCACGGCGCCTTCCACGTTCGGAGCGAACTGGATGATATTCAGCGCCTCATCGCCCGTTCCCGGCGGAAGATCCACGATCAGATAGTCGAGATCGCCCCATTCCACATCGCCGAGGAACTGTTTGGTGGCTGCAGCCTTCATCGGTCCGCGCCATACAACAGGACTGTCGGTTTCATTCAGAAGAAGGGCCATAGAAACGACCTTTAACGAACCGGTCACCTTCACCGGCATGATGTGTTCACCGATCGCCTGAAGACGGAGATCTTCGATCCCGAGCATCTTGCCGATCGAAGGACCGTGTATATCAAGGTCCAAGAGACCGGTCTGATATCCATGGTTGGAAAGCGCATAGGCAAGATTTACCGATACGGTGCTTTTTCCGACCCCGCCTTTTCCGGAGAGGACAAGAATGACGTGACGTACGTTGATATCAGACTTTTCCGGCATTTTAGGGGTCGATTCGGGTTTCTGTGAACAGGTTTCGCAGTTTTCAGTGCAGTTTTCAGGACATTTTTCAGTGGTCATGTATCAATACTCCATTGGGGTCCTGCTGCAGGGATCTTCGGTACATGCAGCAGAACATTGAGAGACGTGTATGAGATAAATAAGATGGTTCGGGGATCAGCCCAAACCAGGATTTGATTGCTGATCGGATCTATTAGGCGGCATTTGCAAGATAGAAAGACCGGATTATGTATGAGAGGTTAGAGGGACGTGGAGGTGGTAACGTTTTTTGTCCCGCATATGAAACGCAGGAAAACGGTCATCGTCCGTAGATTCCATGCGCTTATTTGGGAATCATGTAAGATATATCTGAGATCGAAACCGGAGTTACTCGTCTTCGGGATGCATACAGCAGCCTTCCGGATGGGCAGTTTCGGTTGAGTGCGGGCAGCAGGAGACCTTGAGCATCTTGCCGTTTGCCAAAGCATCAGCGACTTTATAGCGTGCCTCGTGAAGGTCGCGCCATGCCGTTTTTCTGGAAACGCCCATAACGCCTGCTGCATCCTCCTGCGAAAGTCCTTCAAGATCGACAAGTTTCAAAACCGCGATCTCTTCAGGGTACAATATGACCATTTCAATATTGGCCTTTCTCCGGGGACAGACCGGGGCATAACACCCCGGGTTTTCATTGAGCTCAACGCAGCGCCGTATCCTTGGTCTTCCGCATTTACCTTTTGGACAAAAATCAGGATTCTCAGGCATATCTTAACTCGTACTGGATATCTTCTCATGCCATACCTAAATCGTTTTCGATTAGCCGGCCAAGTATGGGAAAATATACAGTGAATACTCATATGCGCCAAAATATATTAATGTATGCGACACGAATCATTCTTAGTAGAAGTGTTACCCAAGTTTTGGAGATGAGTATGTCGACACCATTTATAACAATAGAAAATCTGTGTATGGATTTTGGCGAGAGCGAGCGGGTTCGCGTTCTCGACAATATCTGTCTTGAAATAGCCGAAGGAGAGATCGTAGGTGTAATCGGAAGATCCGGGTGCGGAAAGACCGTGCTGATCCACCTTATCCGAGGGATCGACACCCCGCCGACGAGCGGCAGGATCGTCTATCACATAGCCCGCTGTCCGAAATGCGGCAGGATCGAGTTCAGAAGCGATGCAGGGAAACCCTGCTCCGTTTGCGGAGCCATCCTTGCAGCAGAGGATATCGATTTCTGGGCGCCGGAAAACGAAGCGGTCAAAGCAAAGATCATGGCCCGGACCTCGCTGATGTTCCAGAGGACGTTTTCGCTGTATGGTGACGACCGGGTGATCGAGAATGTTCTCCGGGCACTCGACGATATCAACTATCCGGCAAATCAGGCACTATCCCGTGCGGCGGATCTGGTGGATGAAGTCCGTCTGAGCCACCGGATGCTGCATGTTGCCCGCGATCTTTCGGGGGGCGAGAAGCAGCGTGTGGTCCTTGCCCGGCAGCTCGCCCGCGAACCGCTGTTTCTCTGCGCCGATGAACCGACCGGGACGCTGGATCCAAAGACTGCGAAGATCGTGCACGAACTGCTGAAGGCGGCGGGAACGGAGAAGCGGATGGGTATGGTGATCACATCCCATTTCGCTCAGGTTCTGGAGGATGTGTGCGATCGGGCGGTCCTGATGGAGGACGGACGGATCACGATGGTCGGGAAACCCGAGGAGATCGTGGACGAGTTCATGAAGGGGTGCAAGGATGACTGTACGTATGCATGTGTCGACTGCGGGAGTCCGCTCATTCGGGCAAAAGATCTATCGAAGAAGTTTATTGCGGTCGACCGCGGCGTGATCAATGCGGTGGATAAGATCAGTTTCGAGGTGTATGAGCGGGAGATCCTGGGTATCATCGGGGTCTCCGGCGGAGGAAAGACGACGCTTTCGAAGATGATCGCGGGTCTGTATGAGCCGACGGGGGGGACGCTGGAGGTCCGGGTCGGCGATGAGTGGGTGGATATGCGAAAACCGGGGTATGAGTTCCGCGGGAGAGCGAAGAAGTACATCGGTCTTCTGCATCAGGAGTATGATCTCTATCCTCACCGGACGGTCATGGATAATCTGACGGACGCGATCGGGCTGGAGTTTCCAAAGGAGCTTGCCGTCCGAAAAGCGGTGATCACGCTTCGGATGGCAGGTTTTACGGAGAAGAAGGCACGGGATATTCTGAACCGGAAACCTTCGGAGCTTTCCGAAGGAGAGAAGCACCGGGTGGCACTAGGCCAGGTGCTTATCCGGGAGCCGCGGATCATTCTCTTAGATGAGCCAACGGGGACGATGGATCCTATCACGAAGATCGATGTGAAGCATTCGATCGTGCATGCCCGCGATGAGATGGATGAGACGTTTATCATCGTTTCCCATGACATGGATTTCGTGAGGGATGTGTGTGACCGGTGTATGTTCATTCGGGGAGGGAAGATCATTGCGGAGGGACCGACAGCTGATGTGCTCGCAAAGATCTCGGATAAGGAGGTCGAGAAGATGGCGGCGGATCTGGAAGGCGGTTTGGACGCGAAGCGGACGAACTCAGCTGAACAAACCGAAGGTTTGTGAGAGGCGGGGTGAGCCGATAGGCTCGCCCTCAGCGGAGGCGGATTGTCGGCGCAGCCGGCGATCTTAGCTGAGCAAGTCGATAGACTTGCGACTGAGGGCAGCGGGTGAAGCGCCCGATTTTTTTCTTTTTCTCTTTTGTTGCGTTTACGAGATGTCTGAATGAAGGATATTTTTCCAACTGTCAAAGTCAGGTACTAACCTAATTACTTCATATCTCTGATAATATATGGATCAATCGGTATTATGAACTTATTTCCTAAAAACAGAGTTCAAAAATCTGGTCAAAGTTAAAAGATTAGTTATAGAGGACCTGACCAGTTACGTAAATAATATATACTGTGCACCACTACACTTGTAAGTCGGTGCACCGGTTTCCAACACCAATCACCAATCAGGAGATGTGGTGCACCATTTTTTGGAGAATGTGAATATTTTATGGACCATATCGAAGAAAAGAACAGAAACAATCTCTTTCTGATGGACAACACCGCCAATCCTGCACCATTCGGTCTCTGTGCATTCGGGACGACCACGATTCTGCTCAGTCTCCACAATGCCGGAATAACTGGTCTGACAAGTCCCATCGTCGCGATGGCGCTCTTCTATGGCGGACTTGCCCAGCTCATCGTTGGCAGCATGGAATGGAAGAAGAACAATACCTTCGGGATGGTCACCTTCGGGAGCTTCGGGCTCTTCTGGATATCCTTTGCGGCCATCATGATTCTGCCGGCGCTTGGTCTTGCAACGGCACCAACCGCAGTGGATCTCGCAGCATTTCTCTCCGTCTGGGGTCTTTTGATTTTCGGGCTTTTTATCTGCACCCTGAAGATGCACCGGCTCCTGCAGGTCACCTTCGCAGCAGTCCTCCTTCTGGTGGTGCTGCTTGTGGCTGCAAACCTGACCGGCATTCACCTGATCCATACCATGGCAGGCGTAACCGGCATTGTTGCAGGCGCCCTTGCGCTCTATATGGGTGTCGGAGCCGTCATCAATGAAGTCTTTGGCCGCCCGGTACTCCCGGTTTAACCAATCCCTTTTACCAATCCCTTTTTCTCCCGGAAGCGGACGTAGACCACTTCGTCCATGACGATGCCATTCTTCGTGATGGCATTTCGGTGCACCGCTTCCCGGACAAACCCGCATTTCTCCAGCACCCGCATCGAGGCGGTATTGCTGGAAAACACCCCTGCCCGGAGCCTTACAATGTCGAAATACTCAAACGCAAACGGAAAAATGGCGGTGACCGCACCGGTAGCGATGCCCTTTCCCCAGAACGGCTCTGCCAGCCAGTATCCAATTTCAGCCGTTTGTTTGTAGACATCCTTCAGCGGAATGATGCCGATTCCCCCGATGGCATCGCCATGCAGATCGATTGCTAAGAGGAGGTCGCTGAAAAATATGCCTATTATCTGAAGCATATCAGTATGGGTGAAAATATCACGGCAAGTATGCGGAGAATGAATAAAACAAAGTTAAAACGTCTGGCAAAACAGTTTCCTGAAAATACGGAGATAATATACGCGTATGAAGAGCTGACAAGGTATTTAGAGGGAAATGACTGAATGAACTGCCGGCATTTCTGCGAATGTTTCGATAATGTAATTCTCAAGGCGTCAGAGGGAATAGGAGTCAATGATTCATATTCCAGCTTCTTTTTTCAGGAGAGCATCGCATACCTCTCACATAAAAAAAGGAAACGCAGGGTGAATTTCTTCACCCCACTCGCAAGTTTCCTTGGAATACTTGGTCGCAAATCAAAGATTTGATCGCAAGTCTTCGCTTCGCTCAGCCTTGCTCGGCTAAGGGACCTAAAGGTCCCCGCCCCGCCACTCGCAAACCTTCGGTTTGCTCCGCTGAGGTCGTCGACTTCGTCGCCAACCCGCCAATCAAGTATTTAATACTCATCCACGCCAAATAGTACCACATGACTAATAAGCCCACTGTCGTTACGTGCGGTTTGCCCTATACAAACGGTTTTTGCCATCTTGGGCACCTCCGGACGTACATCCCCGGCGATTTCTACGTACGCTATCTCCGGCGTCTCGGCGAAGACATCGTCTTCATCTGCGGATCCGACAACCACGGGACCCCCATCGTCGTCACCGCGGAGGCCGAAAAAACCACGCCCCGTGCCGTATCCGAAGAATACCACGCCCACTTCGATGCCGTCTTCAAATCCATGGGCATAGCGTTCGACCGGTTCGGGATGACCGATGATCCGACCAACCACCACCGGACCACCTCCATCCTCCAGACCCTCATCGACCGAGGATATGTCTACGAACAGACCATCCAGCAGAGTTACTGCCCGAAATGCAAACGCTTCCTTCCCGACCGGTACGTCGAAGGAACCTGCCCCTACTGCGGCAAACACGCACGCGGCGATGAATGCGACGCCGGATGCGGAAGGCACCTCGAACCCGGAGAGATCCTTGATCCGGTCTGCGCAACCTGCGGGACCAAAGCCGAACTTCGCGAGCAGAAGCATTTCTACTTCAAGCTCAGCAGCTTCCGGGACTATTTGTTAGAGTATCTGCCGACCCTCGGCGGAACACTCAACGCCAAAAACTACGCCATCGGCTGGGTCGAGAACGAACTCAAAGACTGGTGTATCACGAGAATGATGGACTGGGGCGTCAAGTTCCCGGGATCCGACGAACTCGTCTGCTATGTCTGGGTGGATGCCCCGATAGGGTACATCTCATTCACTGAAGAGTGGGCAAATGCGACCGGAAACAGCTGGCAGAAGTACTGGTGCGAAGGGGACCGTGTGCATTTCATCGGCTCCGACATCATCTATCACCACTGCGTTTTCTGGCCGGCAATGCTGCACGGTGCAGGATATCAGCCGCCTTCAGCAGTCGTAGCGAGCGGGATGGTCACGATCGACGGCGAGAAGTTCTCCAAATCGAAAGGGAACGTCGTCTGGACGAAGGAAGATTATCTCGACAAGGGACTGCCGGCAGACTATCTGCGGTATTATCTCCTCGCCTACACGAGTCACACCCGCGAACTGGACTTTTCCTGGAAAGAGTTCCAGGCACGGATCAATAATGAGCTCGTGAACACGTTTGGGAACTTTGCGAACCGGAGCATGAGTCTCGTCAAAACCAAGTTCGGTGACGTGCCGCAGATGCCGGTCGACGCAGAGATCTTTGCCGAGATCGAACGCTCGCTTGCCGGAATCGAAGAAGCGGTCCGTGCATACGAGTTCAAGGCAGCGGTCGACGGCATCCTGCTTCTCGCAGCATACGGAAACGGATACATCTCGAACGCGGCTCCGTGGAAGCTGATCAAGGAAGATCCAAACGCAGCCGCACTAATATTAAAGAACTGTCTCCAGATCGTGAAGGCGTGTGCTCTCGTTATGCAGCCGGTAATGCCGGAGTCTTCCCAGAAACTCTGGGAGATGCTCGGTTATACCGATCTGGTCGAGACCCACCCGATCAGCGATGCACTGGTTCCGTTCGAGAACACGACCCTGGGCGATGTGAAGCCGCTGTTTGCCCGGATGGAGGATAAACAGCGTGAGGAGATGGAAGCTCTGCTTACGAAGCGTGCCGAGGATTCAAAGAAGAAAGCAGCAGGAAAAGATACCATGACAGCAGTAATAGAACCAATCTCGGAAGAGATCATAACAATAGATGATGTGGCAAAACTCGATCTCCGGGTCGGCCGTGTCGTGAAAGCGGAGAGAGTCCCAAAGACGACGAAACTTCTGCGTCTCCAGGTGGATATCGGGACCGAGGTCAGACAGATCGTGTCAGGCATCGCCGATGTCTACACGCCTGAAGAGATGGTGGATAAGAAGATCATCGTGGTCGTGAACCTGAAACCGGCGAAGTTCCGGGGCGAGGAAAGCAACGGGATGCTGTTTGCCGCAGGCGACGAGGCATCACTTCTTGTTCCGCTGAAGGATGTGCCGGAAGGTACGAAGATCCACTGATCTTCAAATAATTCTTTTTTGAAATAAAGTTGGCAGTATTTTTCTGCGGTGAAAGTCGAGAAAAATTTAGTGGACATAGTTTTTGCAATAGATGATTCGACAACTGCCATATGAAAAATAGCGATTAAATATTAGCATCATGTGATTATTCACATTGATTTTTCTTTATTTTCTAGTATAAACATTAGAGATACATTAGATAAATTTAACAAAGAGAATATAATATTGGTCTTGTATAGGAATCCTAATATCCCTGTGGGACAAGAATATGTATAATAACAATGACGAAAATAAAGTGGATTGAGATAGATAATTTTCGTGGAATTTCTCATATTCGCTATGAGCCAAAGCAGATTAATCTATTGATTGGGAGGAATAATTCTGGAAAGACTACTGTTTTGGAGGCGATTTACAGTAATCTTACCGGAAGGTTTCACGAAGGTTCAAGGAATAAGGAACGCGTTTTTCGTATATATGATGTGAAATTCGGGGCAAATCGTGCAGAAATAAAGTCAGATATACATAATGTAGTATTATATGCTATCGATAAAGAATTACCAGACTCCATTCACGCAGAGTATGTGGTAAAATGCTATGAATCACTTCATAAAATATTCGAAAAGAAAAATGTATCTGTAGATATAATTAGGGATTTGACTGAATTTATTATTGAACAATTACACTCTTCCATATCAATATATGACGATAGTATGTTTATTTCAATTGATCCAGATAATTTGAGGTACTCAGACAAATCTATTTCTGCAGAGTATCTCAGATTAATTCAAAAAATGGATCCTATGCAGGTTCAAACTAAGGATAAAAATAGAAATGAATATTCTCATTTGCTAAATCGTATGCGATATCTTGATGATATTGTACCTTACATTCAAAAAATAATAAATGAAAACAGTCTTCCAAAAATAAATAATATTGTCCACATAAATGATATTAATAATATGTTACTATCCTCTTTTGAGGATGATGTAAAAATAATTGAACTGGAAACAATCATTAAAGAACGTGATATTGTTCCGAATCTCGAAAGGCTTACAGAGAAAGGAGTCGTATACAAGTCCTCCAATGGTGAACTGACGACTCTGCCATATTGTATGCATGGAGATGGATTTTTTGCACTTCTTCAATTGCTTTATTCAATCAAAGATGCTGCCGGAGGGGTTCTTTTGATAGAGGAACCGGAGAATCATATGCATCCGGGATATCTGAGTATTTTTGTTGAACAGTTGCTTGAATGGGCGAAGGAACTTGATATTCAGGTGTTTATGACGACACACAGTTATGATTTGATTGAGGTCCTGGCAAACTATTCTATGCATGATGATACGGAAAGTGCAGAGGAAAAGAAGATGATTCAGATTTCACGGATTGTGAAATACCAAGGAGAACATGAGATATATAATTATACTCCCGATAAAGCATTTGAGGAGATGGTAACGTTTAAACTTGACCTTCGCGGAACGTGATATTTGTGAAGAAAATAGTCCTTTGTGAAGGTAAACATGATCAAATCCTAATTTCTCTATTATTAATAAAAAATCGTATCCCATTTTCAATAAAAACATCGAAACAGATCATGACTAAGTCTGAACATTCCGGTGAAACACTAATTATTCGTGAGTTTCTCGGCAATGGGGGGAAAGGCAAATCCCAACTAATTAAGGAAGAAAATGGAAGAGATAACTGTATATTTCATTTTTCTTCGTTATATGGGACCAGAGATGAGCGGTATTCTCTAAAAGTTATTCTGGATAACGATGATGGCTATTGTCATGAGAAGCTCACTAAGAGAATTGAGACTGAGCACAAGAACGTGCATCTTTCAAGAATATCAAACTGTAGATATCGTCTGACTAAATCAGATGCATTTCAGGTGTTTATCTATCCTAAAACTTTGACAGACTCGGTTAATGAAACTTTGAATGAAAATACTAATTTCTATCACGGAGACGATGATTTAACGCAATTGTTTACACGTTATTTGAATCAGGCCCCATCATGGATTTCTGAGTTAGAGAGTTTTTTGCTGGATTAATAAATAAAATCTCTTACCAAAATTTGAGTTTTCAGATTTTATAGATTAAAAAAATCAACCAGCTGGCAATTCCACTGTCCTGAAAAAGTTACATCTATTCTAACTAAAAAAAGAGTTTAGAGAATACTTAAAGATCACTTTCGCTTGTTTTTGGTTTTCATGCCTTTTATATCAGCCTTTTTCGGGAAATGCTCACTGAATTTCTTTGTGTCGGTCTTATCTGCAAATCGGATGGAGTTGTCATCGTCATCTACAAAATCAAATGCCATTATTTTGTATATGGCATTTTTTGGAGATAAATTTTATCTCAGACGGAGCGTGATGCTCCGCATCCCATGAGATGGGGTCTTACTCCTCGGCAGATTCTGCAGGCTTATCCGAGTATGTGATAAACAGCGCGAGGATCGGACAGAGGACCGTTGGCACGATCAGCAAAAACATCGCGTCCGGCAGGGAACCCATGACATCCGCCGCCCACCCAATCAGCGCCGCTCCAACGCCGCCGATCCCCATCGAAAGACCAAGCGTGAGACCGGACGCAAACCCGACGCTGCCCGGCAGAAGGTCCTGGGTCATCGTCACCGAGGCCACATAACAGAAGCTCGCAAAGAATGCATACAGCATGATACCGGCATACATCGACCATCCGGTCGAGAGAAAGATCAGGCAGAAACACGGGATCGCACAGAGAAATCCGATCACAAGCACCCTCTTTCGCCCAAACTTGTCGGAAAGATACCCTCCCGCGATCTGCCCCACCACCCCGGAGAACAGCATGACAGAAATGATGACCGACGTCGTAAACGTGTCGATTCCCTGATACCATAAGAGAAGCAGGGTCGGCAGATACGTGATGACCCCGACATACGCCCATGCCCGCAGAGCACAGACCGTGACGACGAGTCCTGCAGGTATCCACCAGTATTTTCCGTGGACCTGCTTTTTTTCGACCACGGGTTTCTTTATCGGTTCGACAGCACCGGTGCGGCGGTCGTTTCGATAGATCCATGCGGCCCCGATGATCCCCGGCACCACCATCCAGGCGACCGACGGCAGACCGCCGAACGTGATGAAAAGACCGGCGATCAGCGGACCAAGTGAATAACTGATGCTCCCGCTTGTGGTAAAGATCGAGTTATACAATCCCTTTTTTGCAGGCGGACTCAGTTTATGGACGAGAGCCATGGCAGAAGGATGAAAAAGGGCATGACCTACTGCTGCTCCTCCGACAAGGAACAGGATGACCAGGTAATTGTTTGCTAAGACCGAGAGGGATATCCCGACACTGCCGATCAGAACACAGAGCGGCACGCTGACCCACTTGCCAGTCCGATCCCCATACAGCCCGATGAACGGCTGGGTGACGGATGAGACCACATTGAACACGGTAATGACCAGTCCAGCGAGAAAATACGAGAGCCCCATATTGACGATGAGAAGAGGGAGGATCACCGGCAGGATCGGGGTATAGAGATCGATCAGAAAATGACCGCTGATCGCCCCGGTTATTTTAGTGTCATATACCCGCCGCATGGAGTCGCCTGAAGATGAGTAATGATAATCACGCATCGTATATAACTAGTTGAGCCGGGATCCGCCGATTCGATCAGGCAACCAGCAGACCGACCACACTGATCCAGCCGATATACACCACGGCAGCGATAAGGGTCATGGGCAAACCTATTTTAAAAAACTCAATAAACGAAAAGGTCTTGCCGCTCTTTTCCGCATGCTGGAGAATGATCACGGTCGAAGCAGCGCCGATGATCGTAAGCGAACCGGCGGCCGTGCATCCGGCAACGAGTGTCATATACAGTGGGATCCCGGAACCAGAAAGGACCGGCAGGATCAGTGCCACGAACGGCACATTCGAGATGAACTGGGACACGATGACCGTCGAAGTAAACAGGACCGGGATCGAAGTCAGATCGGAAGACGGCAGGATGGTCTGGATAAAACCAGAGTTCCATACCGCCGCCATCAGGACAAACATCGAAGCAAAGAACAGGAGCGTCGACCAGTCGACCCTTCGCAGAAGTTGGAACCGCCTTTTGGAGAACAGAAGGAGGGGCAGCGCCGCAACGGCCGCGATGAACACAAAGGGCAGTTCGAAACCGAAAAATGACAGCACCACCCGCAAAACGATCGTCAGAAAAACGAGCCCTAATGAGATCGTTGAAAGCCGGGCAAGACTATTATGGAAGACCACCTCCTCACTCTCCTGTATCACAAAGGAATCCCGGTCAGGGATGGTCAGCAGAAGGATCCGGTACAGAACGTACAGGCAAATCACCGAAGGGACAACGAGATACAGGGCAAACTCCTGAAAAGCATTCGGGACCCCGCCTGACAACGCCACCAGCAGATTCTGCGGATTTCCTATCGGGGTCATGCAGCTGCCGAACGTCACCGAAAAACACAAAGCAAACAGCATCGTTTTGACCGGGATATTATATCTTGCCGCACAGAAAAGCGCGACCGTGGTCCCGATTATCGCGACGGTGTCGTTCATAAGAAATGCCGAAAACACTGCCATCAGCAGAATAAAACTGAACAACACGGCCTTCTTCGTCTGTGCACGGGCAAATCCCTTCAGCGAGACCCTATGAAGGAGACCGGACTTTTCGAGAGCGGCACCGAGAACAAACATCCCCAGCAAAAAGAAGATGACCTCAAAATTGATCGAAAAAAACGCATCCGGAAGCGTGATCGTTCCAAGAACCAGGGCGGCAAAAGCACCGGCCGTCATGATCGCCCAGATCGGAAGACGGACCTTTCCGATCCGCCGCACAACGATCAGACAGAAAACAACTGCAAGGATCCAGACTGCGATCGGGACCATAACGTGTTACGACTTCTGCAAAACGATCTCTATCGAAGAGACGTTCGTAGGTCCGTCATCTGTTTCAACCGAGTCCGTAGATATGGATATACTTTTTTTGACAATACCGGTAAGGAACTGACGGGTCGATACTTCGGCTGTATCGACCGCACGGACTATGGCTTTTCCGCGTGCTTTGATCACGACCTCCGAATTGCCGTTGTTGAACTGTGTGACTACAGCAAGTACATAACTCATCAAAGGTTTTGTGCCGATCAGTACAGTGTTGTCGTCCATTTGTTTAGTATATAGGGGATTCTCAGATATATTTCATCGTACGCAGCAGTTCTGCGTTTAAGACGGAGGCGCCGGCGGCACCGCGGATGGTGTTATGTCCCATCGCAACGAACCGGATACCTTCCCGCACTCTGCCGACCGATACGGTCATGGCATTGCCGCGGTTTCGGTCAAGCCTGGGCTGCGGACGGTTTTCCTGATCGAGATAGAGGACGGTATGGTCCGGCTGGGTCGGGAGACCCGAGAACGGAGGCTGCCAGGTTTTGAATGCGTCAATGACTTCTGCGGGTGTTGCCTTGATGTCGATCCATACATTGAGCGTGTGCCCGTCGATGACCGGCACGCGGTTACAGGATGCGGAGACCGAGAACGGAGCGCCGGTGATCTTGCCGCCGTCGAGGGTCCCGAGGATCTTGTTTGCTTCACGGGACATCTTTTCCTCTTCGCTGCCGATGTAGGGGATCACATTATCATAGATGCTGAAAGCGGGCACGCCCTCAAAACCTGCACCGGAGATCGCCTGCATGGTTGCGACATTGATGTTCGAGAAGGAGAATTTCCTCAGGGGGGCAAGGGCCGTCGCGAGCATGATCGTCGAACAGTTCGGATTCGTTACGATGAACCCGTCCCGTCCCTTTTTACGCTGGACGTCGATCAGAGCGGCGTGGTCCGGGTTGACCTCGGCGATCATCAGAGGGACGTCGGCTTCCATTCTGTGGGAACTTGCATTACTGCAGACACCCACTCCCGCATCGGCGATATCGGTTTCGAGTTTGGTGGCAATATCGGCAGGCAGAGCTGAGAACACTACATCACAATCTTTCACCGCGTCAACGGTCGTCGGAGCGACGATGAGTTCTGCTGCAGAATCCGGGAATGGTGAGTCGAGCCGCCAGTTTACCACCGATCCGTAGGTTTTTCCTGCCGAACGTTCGGATGCCGTAAGAGTGGTCAGGTTGAACCACGGGTGGTCTGCGAGCAACTGTACAAACCGCTGACCGACCGCGCCGGTCGCGCCAAGTACACCTACATTTATCATAGAAAGATATAGGGTGCGGCTCTTATTTAAATACGTGTTAGATAGTGTCTGTCCAACGAATAGGAATGTCGATTGGTATTTTTCCAATCAGAGATTCTGTAAAATAAACCTCATCTCATTTTATCGATGTTGAGCTTTTTTTGGGTGCGGGTTGGACGCTGAAAGCGGCCGACCTCAGCGGAGCAAATCTTTGATTTGCGACTGAGGGCTTCGGTTTCGTGTACGGGGTTTTTTCGGGAGGTACAATTCATCACACGAAATTCACGAAAAAATCCGCGAAAACACGAAAAAGAAAAAGTTTCGTTGAGTGAAGCGTCCATGGTCCCGTCCCCCAACACCAAAAATCACAAATTCGCAAACCTTTGGTTTGCTCGGCTAAGGTCGTCGACTTCGTCGCCAACCCGCCAACGAAATGCACGAAAAGGGGGACAGGGGCGGAGGGTTGATTGGTTGGTTGATCTATCGACCTGCATCAACGGGGTGATTTTTATTAGTATAGACCGGTAAAATAAAAGATAATGCTCTATTACAAAGACGAATCCTATGCAATTTTCGGGGCTATTTTTGAAGTGTACAAAACCCTAGGAAACACGTTCATCGAATCATTTTATCAGAAAGCTCTGGAGCATGAATTTAACCTGAGAAATATTCCGTTTGTCCCGCAAAAACGTATCCAGGCAGTATACAAAGGTCAGGATATCGGATATTATACCCCGGATTTTGTCTGTTATGATTGCATCATCGTTGAACTGAAGTCACGGGAGAATACCACAGATGAAGAACAAAAACAGGTGATAAACTATCTCAATCTCGGGAAATACGACCTGGGAATCTTAGTGAATTTTGGCACATATCCAAAGGTGTACGTGCAAAGGATCGTCCGAAAGGGAGCGTCACTTACTTCTGTGGAGGAAGAGGAACCGCCGTATTATTTTGGGTGAAGGAAAATCCTTTCCTCCACCCCTGTCCCCCCTTTTCGTGCATTTCGTTGGCGGGTTGGCGACGAAGTCGACGACCTTAGCCGAGCAAACCAAAGGTTTGCGAATTTGTGATTTTTCGTGTGGGGGGACGGGGGAGGGTACGATGTACACTCGCCTTACAACCGATCTATCTATTTTTCGTGTTTTCGTGTGTTTTTCGTGAATTTCGTGTGATGGATGCGCTCATGAAAAAGAATCTCGTACACGAAACCGAAAAAGATCGTTGACAGCGTTTCCAACCCGCACACTCGCAAATCAAAGATTTGATCGCAAGTCTATCGACTTGCTCAGCTAAGGCCACCCCTACGGGTCGGCCCGCCTCCGCTGAGGGCGAGCCTATCGGCTCACCCCGCACACCAAAAACGGTTTCTTCAATCAACACCATTCTGCCCAACGGATTGACATATCGATTGGACAGAGCAAAAAAAGAGGTTAGAGATACTCCAGACCGTTCATATACGGGCGAAGGACCTTGGGGATCTCGACCTTGCCGTCTTCGGTCTGGTAGTTTTCGAGGATACAGCGCAGAGCACGGGAAGTGGCTACCGCCGTAGAATTTAGGGTGTGGAGCCACTGTTTGGACTCGAATTCATGTGCATCGCGGACACGGATGTTCAGCCGTACCGACTGATAAGCGGTACAGTTCGAACAGGAGACTACTTCGCGGTACTCATTGTCCCGCGGCATCCATGCCTCCATATCATACTTTTTCGCAGCAACGGTCCCGATATCGCCGGTACAGATGTTCACAACCCGGTAGGGAAGACCGAGTTTCGTAAACAGCTCTTCTGAGTTTGCCAACAGCTCCTCGTGCATTTCCCAGGACTTCTCAGGCATACAATAGATGAACTGTTCAATCTTGGTGAACTGGTGGACACGGAAAAGACCGCGGGAATCAAGTCCGTGAGCCCCGATCTCACGCCGGAAACAAGGCGAGATACCCACCATTTTCAGAGGAAGATCCTTCTCTTCGAAGATCTCGTCCTGATACATGGCGGCCATGGGGTGTTCCGCAGTGGCGATCAAATAGGCATCGTCATTCTCGATCTTGTACATGACCTTCTCGAAATCCCCGAGGTCAGTGACCTCCTCGTAGGATTTTCTGTTCATCATGTACGGCGGGATGATGGGGGTATAGCCTTTGGCGATGATCGTATCCAGAGCAAACCTCTGCAGAGCGAGATCAAGGAGAGCGAGATTGCCTTTCAGGAAATAGAATCCTGCACCGCTCGTTTTTGTGGCACGCTCAAAGTCGGCCCAGCCGTTTTCTGCGGCAAGTTCCCCGTGGTTCTTCAGTTCGAAATCGAGGATCCGCGGCGTGCCAACTTTCTTCACGACGACGTTTTCCGTATCGTCTTTCCCGTAGGGAACACTCTCGTGGAGGATATTCGGCAGACGCATCAGGTAATATCTTACCAGTTCGGTCGCCTTTTCCATGATATCGTCGTTATCCTTGATCATTCCAGGCAAAGCCTTTGCTTCGGCAAAAAGAGGAGCCGGATCCTTCCCCTCTTTTTTAGCGGCATTGATATCCTTTGCTATCTGATTTCTTCTGGCACGAAGTTCATTGTTTTTGACCGTGAGTTCGCGGAAAATTTTATCCTGTTCAAGAACCGTATCGACCCAGAGAAGTTTCTCGGCATCCTGGCGTTTTTCCAGATCTGCCAGAACTACTTCCGGGTGGGCTCTGACGAATTTGATATCGAGCATGATTGACTAGTAATGTTTGCGCTTTTAGATGAAGAGGGTTTTTGTTATACAAACGAGTTATTAAACATCAAATGACATACTTAAGATAACAACCAGGTCAGACGATCATGAAACAGACAATGGAGATCCTCTTCTCCGGAAGGGTACAAAAAGTCGGCTTTCGTGCCTGCATAAGAAACGCAGGATTAAACTTGGGATTGTGCGGCGAAGTAGAGAACCTATCCAACGGCAAGGTCCGGGTTCTTGTTACCGGAGAGGACGTCATCATCGAAAAGTTCCTCGCCATGACCTACTCCTGCCCGCGTGCGATCATCAGGGATCTGAAATGCACCGGCTATGTTCTGACCGATTTCACTGATTTTACGATAATACGGGAGTAAAAAATGAGAATCGAAAAAACCATCACGTATTTTAACGAACCAGGGAGGGAAAACACCCCGGACTGTGCAGAAATAGCAGTACAGCGTGCAAAGGAACTCGGGCTTTCAACTATCGTTGTTGCAAGTTCCGGAGGATACACGGCAAAGACCTTTTTCGAGGCGATGAAGGGGACTGACCTCCGTCTCGTGGTCGTGGCACATGCGGTAGGATTTTCCAAACCCGGCGTCTGGGAGTTTGATCCAAAACTCGCAGAAGAACTGCGGTCTGCGGGCGTCGTGATCATCTGCGGCACGCATGCCCTTTCCGGACTGGAACGGGCGATCTCCAGAAATCCGAAACTCGGGGGAAGCAGCAGGACCGAGGCAATTGCCGAAGCATTCAGACGGACCGTCGCAATCGGAATGAAGGTCGCAGTCGAGTGTGTTCTGATCGCAGCAGACCAGGGAGCGATTCCCATTTCTGATGAGGTCGTCGCGGTCGGAGGGACTGCGGAAGGAGCTGACACGGTGGTCGTGATCAGACCTGCCCACACGGCAGCCTTCTTCGATCTGCAGGTCAGGGAATTTGTTGCGATGCCAAGGAACCGCTGAGATGGCACTCAAATCATTATCCGAAGCACTTGGTCTGCTCGTAAAAAAGCCGATCGTCTGGATGCCGGGACTTTTTGCCGCATTTGCCATAATGTTTACGTATTATATGTACACGCTCTTTGGAGTGACGGCGGCACTTGCATGCGGCATTGCCCTTCTCGTGATCTTCCCGGCATTTCTTGCAGGCACCTACGGGGTCATCATCGGGGATAAAGCAGCCTCCTCCGACTTCAGAAAATATGCTGCATACGGCTATTTCAGATGTCTGATCCCGAACATCGTTGTGTTCCTGATCGGATATGTGCTTTCCAATACGCTGACGTATTTCCTGCTGATGTTAGGTATTTCCGTGGATGTGGCGTTCTATTTCAGCATATTCCTGATCATCCCGCTGATTTTCTTCTTTTACTTCGCAGATATTACCGCGATGGTCAACAACCTTGCGGCATTCCGGGCAATAAAAGACAGCGCACTCCGCGTAACCACAGGTTCGATTTCGGTCACGGCATTCTATCTTTTCAACGTCGCACTCTTTTTTGCGGCTTCGTTTATCTTTTCCGCAGTATGGTCACTCCTCGCAATCGACGCACTCACACCGATCTCACAGATGACCGAGGCGGAGATCTTGTCATTATCCCAGACGGAACTCCTTGCACTGTTTACCGCGCCGGAGATCATTTCATCCGGATGCCTCGCCCTTGCCTTCTGTGCCAGTATATTTGTGCCGATCTTTGTATCCTACAAAGCGTGTTTCTTTAAACGCATCCTTCTCAAACTTCCCGCTCAGCCGTCACAGGAAAGTCAGCAGGGAACATATGACGAGAAGGGACGCTGGTACAAATATTAATATTCATAATCCCTTTTTTGTGCGCGTTTTCCTTTCTATTTGATCTCCGTCCGGTTTGAATTCATGGTGCCATGCTAACACGTAACATACAAATACCACGCTCAAAGCCCGAAATAAAAATCCCGGCAATTATAGAGTATTTTTAGAAATGCATCAAGAATATTGGTTTGAATCAGAAATGACACGATATGTTTTATATATGAGAATCCAAACATTAATTGTCACAACGCAGTTGAACTCCTAAGTTCCGTGCGATTGGCAGGAAACAAACCATGTCGAAGGTAAACCCGTTTGAAATGGCCCAACATCAGCTTATGGATTGCGCAAAAATCCTCAAGCTCGATCAGGGCGTTGTTGATATCCTCATGCAACCGCAGAGACAGATTCAGGTATCTATCCCCGTCAAGATGGACGACGGCACCACCAGGGTTTTCCAGGGATTCCGTGTGCAGTACAACAATGCACTCGGCCCCTATAAGGGAGGAATCCGGTATCACCCTGAAGAGACTATCGACACAGTCCGTGCTCTTTCAGCATGGATGACGTGGAAGTGTGCAGTGCTGGACCTCCCGCTCGGTGGAGGAAAAGGCGGTATCATCTGCAACCCCAAGGAGATGTCTAAGGGTGAACTTGAACGTATGAGCCGCGGATATATCCGTGCGATCTGGAAGAACATCGGTCCCGACACTGATGTCCCGGCGCCTGATGTATACACTGATGGTCAGATCATGGCATGGATGATGGACGAGTACTCTGTCATCCACGGAAAGAACCAGTTTGGTCTCCTGACAGGCAAACCGCTGGTCATCGGCGGTTCCCTCGGACGTGGTGATTCAACTGCAAAAGGTGGATTATTCACACTCCGTGAAGCAGCAAAAGAGTTCAACATTGATCTGAAGAAGGCAACTGTCGCAGTTCTCGGATTCGGAAATGCAGGTTCCTTTGCAGCAACGCTCATCCAGGAGATGTTCGGCTCCAAAGTTGTCGCAGTAACCGACTCGAAAGGCGGTATCTACGATCCAAAAGGACTTGACATCAACGCAGTCGCTGCCCACAAGTTACAGACCAAATCAGTCGTCGGCTACAAAGGTCTCAAGACCCTTACCAACGACGAAGTTATGGGACTTCCAGTCGACGTCATTGTCGCCGCAGCACCCGATGAGGGAGCAATCAACGAGAAGGTCGCACCAACCGTCAAGGCAACGGTCATCTGTGAACTCGCAAACGGCCCAACCACTCCAGAAGGAGATGCGATCCTCTACAAGAACGGCGTTCATGTTATCCCCGACTTCCTGTGTAATGCAGGCGGTGTAACGGTCTCATACTACGAAATGGTCCAGAATATGTATATGCACTACTGGACTCTCGATGATGTATATGCAAAACTCGATGCAGCTATGACCAAGTCCTATCACGCAGTCCTGGCAGCATCCAAACAATACAAGATCAACATGCGTCAGGCAGCATACGTTGTTGCAGTCTCACGTGTAGTTGAAGGTATGAAAGTCCGCGGCTGGGTCTAAGACCCCGCCCGGTAATTACCTTCACTATTTTTTTATTATTTTCATCCGGAAAAACCGCAAGCAGATTCATCTGTCTGCGAAAATCAAAAATCCGGTAAAAAAAAAGTATAGGAAATATTATTGGTTTATCTGTTCGTTTACTTTTTTCAGTTCATCCAGTGATGCGTCCGGATGTTTTTTGAGATAGGCGGCAACTTCCGGTTTATGGAGAAGCAGACAGTTGGTACATGCCCAGACTTTTTGACCGCTTGAGGAGCTGTCGATCCATTCACCAAGGGATTCATCATGACATGGATAGAAGGGGCAGTAACAAAAATCACAGGACTGACCCGGGAAGTGACAGGGATAATAGGGACATCCCTCTTTTTTCCATTCAAACCAGCCGTGATCGTTATATCTGGAGTAAATGAAGTAGGTAGGCTCGGTCACTTTGACCGTGTCTTCATGCCGTCTGACTGCTTCCATGACCCCGTGCAGGACCGCGGCATAGATCCGTTTTCCCGGCTCGGTATAGGTTCCTGCATACGTATGTTTGATATCGCCTTCGGAGGCGATTATTACCGCATCAGAGGTTGTACCGGTAAAATCCCTGCCCAAAAGCCGCAGTGCATGGGCTTTTGCTTCGGTCGCAGTGATAATGGTTTCAAGAAGAGCAGCATCGGAAAATCTCTCGTTTGAGGTGACGATGATATTGATGGTGTGCGGCTTGGTCGGATCCGGATTCGGATTGGAGACACCTGCCGTAACGAATACTGAGATATAATCATACTGAAGGATGCAGAGATCCTTCATGGAAACCGCGGTGAGAAGGCCGAACGCATCATCTGCATACGTTGCATCGGCAAGGAGCCCGCGAATGAATACTACAGGGTCGTTGTGATCAAAATCCTTCTCAACGGTGTGATTGAGAAGCGTGGAAACCTGCCGGAGTCCGCCGTCAACGCCAGTACTGACCGCATGGAAGCTGCCCCTGACGTACAGGGTATTTCTGGTGTAATGATACCGCATGGATTTGCTCTTATGTTATTTTGGCGGGAAAGTTATTTAGAGTGTAGGATATCGTAAGGAAAGATGTGCATCTGGTCCGGGGGATCAGGGGCTTAACCCGGATAATATGGTTGGTTCAATCAAATGATATCCGTAATTCCCCGTGTTTTGGGGTTCTTCAAAAAAAGAGACGGAACGATAGGCAGGCACAAAAGAGCGTGCGTACCGTTTCAAAAAACGGGATCACTCCACGTTTTTCAGCATATTTTTATCATAACGGGAGATGGTGGCGTTTTTCTGATTCTGATATTTTGCATCCGGTTTTTTATTGTATGGGCATTCGCAGCGTTTGGTCACGTAGAAGACGAGCTGGCCGATCGGCATGCCTGCATATACGCGGACGGGACGGCAGTTCGAGTTGCACATCTCAAGGGTGATGGTTCCGGAAAATCCTGCATCGATCCAGCCTCCGGTCTGATGGAGGGCGATGCCGAGGCGTGCCACACTGCTCTTTCCTTCGATGGAGGAGACGATGTTATCGGGCAGCGTCACGGTTTCCAAAGTTTCCGCAAGGACGAACTGTCCTGGCTGGATGTCAAAATAGGTTCCTTTTCGTTCTTGTGTATGGGTGTAAAGGGTCTCTTTTTGATAAGGGTCGATCACATCATCGCATGGTTCATACCAGACAAAATGATTACCAAGGCGGATATCAAGGGAGTTGGGCTGAACAAGCGCCGGATCGAATGGATCGATGCCGATGTACCCCCTTTTGATATGGTCTGCAATTTCCCAGTCTACCAGAATCATACCTTACTATTCGTTGGATAAGATAAAATAATGTTCAGTCTGTGTGTCTGAAAAAAAAGGTTTACTCTTCCGGACTTTTCTCAGCCGCAAGAGCAAACTCAGCAGCATTATAGTAATAATACTCCCCTGCCGCCTTCTGCTCCCGGTCGAGATAGGATCCCGGATTATTGATCCGCGGCCGGCCCGTCTTGTCCCGGCGGAACGTGATACCCAGATTCGAAAGGAACATATTCATACCCTCCTTCATCTCAAACGGACCACAGGCAGAACCGGCAACCCCGGGCTCACCATCAAACACCAACAGGCGTTCACTGATCATATCGATCGAATACATATCATGATCGATCACCATGATTCCTGCCCCCTTATCCTCTGCCGCACGCTTGATGACCTTCGTCGTAACAAGCCGCTGCTCGACATCCAGATGCGCCGAAGGCTCATCAAGAATATAGAGATCCGCTTCACGGGAAAGACACAGAGCGATCGCCACACGCTGAAGTTCTCCGCCCGAAAGGTTTTTCACCTCGGACTGGAGAATCGGCATAAGGCCAAGCGGTTCCAGGATCTCGTGTTGATAATACGACGTATCGAACCGCCGGGTCGCCGCACGAAGCGTAAACTCCACTGTGTCGGATGAATCGGCAGTCACATACTGCGGTTTGTAGGAAACACGAACCGTATCGAACTTCTTCCCGCCGTCCGGCGTCTCCACCCCGGCAAGCAACTTCGCAAACGTTGACTTCCCGATACCGTTCGCTCCGACGATACCAAGAACCTCGCCGCGGCGGACTTCTCCGCCCTCGACCGTGAGTTTGAATCCCGGGAACGACTTCGTCATCTTTGGAATCGTCATCAGGGTCTCGCGGTCGACATCACTCTCATGACTCCGCGTCTCGAACAGGACCGGATAATCACGGATACGGACGTTCTCCTCGGCGACAAAGCCTTCGAGATACTGATTCACACCGATACGGACACCTTTCGGCCGGGAAATGATACCAAACGCCGAGGGTTTTCCATACCCAATGTGGACCGTTTCGGCGACCATGTCGAGGATCGCGATATCATGCTCGACCAGGATAACCGGATGCTCGGCTGCGAGTTCCCGGATCAGGCGGGCCGCGATCATTCTCTGATAGATATCCAGGAACGGCGTTACTTCATCAAGGAAGTAAAAGTTGGCCTTCTTTGATAGAGCCACGGTCAAAGCGACCCGCTGAAGTTCTCCGCCCGAAAGATACGAGAGATCTTTATCGAGGATCTTATCGAGAGCTAGTTCCTTTGCGTAATAGTCAAGCTTCTTCCGCTCATCATTCTGCTCCAGAAGGGAGCGGACCGTGCCCTTGAAAGCTTTCGGGATGAAGTCGATATATTGGGGTTTGATGGAGGCCTTGATCGTTTTCGAGGCGACCTGTTTGAGATAATCCAGGAGTTCGGTCCCTGCATAATGCTTCAGGATCTCCGCCCACTCGACCTCGTGATCGAAGATACCGAGATTCGGTCGAAGCTGCCCGGAAAGAATCTTGACCGCAGTTGATTTTCCA
Organism: Methanocorpusculum sp.; assembly: GCF_030655665.1. Lineage (NCBI taxonomy): Archaea > Methanobacteriati > Methanobacteriota > Methanomicrobia > Methanomicrobiales > Methanocorpusculaceae > Methanocorpusculum > Methanocorpusculum sp. The sequence goes on from NZ_JAUSPQ010000004.1 coordinate 262,914, forward strand.
ATACCGTTTGGACCGAGAAGACCGGTGACTTTTCCCGCCACAGGTTGGGGAAGTCCGTAGAGGACGAAGGCGTTCGGCCCATAACGGGTCACCGGGGTATCGAGTTCTTCCGGGAGCTGGATGATATCCAGAGCCTCGAACGGACATTTTTTGACGCAGATACCGCAGCCTACGCAAAGCTCTTCGGAGATCTCTGCTCGGCCGCTCTCTCCTATAATGATGGTCTCATCACCAGTACGGACCCGGGGGCAGTACGCGATGCACTCTTTGCCGCATTTTTTGGCATGGCATCGATCTTTATGAACGATGGCTAATCTCATTTATGCGGAGAGGAGGGAGGTCGAAAGCATGAGTGTCCAGGAGAGATACCAGGTGGCAAAGGTCAGGAATGCCTGATAGAACCAGTCCTTCTTACCGAGTTTGGACGTGTCGATCTTGATAACCATGAAGAGGGACTTCTGAAGAACGATGGCAACAAGTAATACCAGGATACCAACGATCGGATTTGCCTGTACACCGGCTAGTCCTGCCTCGATCATCGATGTGTTGATCGGGTTTGGCGTGCCTGCCAGATAGTAGGAGACAAGACCTGCGACCATACCAAGACCGCAGGCAATCGCGGTTCGGATAACGCGCTCGGCGTGTCGGGCCTTCTTATTAGCAACCTTCTCTTCTGGAGTCTCTTTTCGTTTTGTCGGAGCGGTCTGTTTGGTGACTTCTTCGGTCTTTTCCTCGATCTCGTCGATCTTTTCGTCGATCTCGACATCGAGAGGTTTTCTGTCAGGTCTTGTGACCATCTCGATAGCCTTCTCAGGACAGATCTTCACACATTTCCCGCATCCGTTGCATAACTCCTCAACGACCGTGGCTTTCTTATTCCGTCCAATGAAAATAACCGGCTGATCTTTGCGTGACGCCGGGCAAAATTTCACGCAGCGGTTGCACATCGCCGTGTTGCATTTTTCTTTTTTAATATAGGCTACCTGCATTATGGATATCTCCGCGATTTTTCAGTCTGATTATATTAGTACTCAGGTCTTATCTATGTTATCTGTTCTGTTCCGAAAAATCATCAGGCGCGCAGTGCCCCATGAAGTAGGATTTGCCGGGCCGCTGTTTGAAAAATCCGTGACAGGGGAAGCGGAAGCATGGTCGATTTATAGTTCTGCACGTCTTATCTAGTTAGTATAGAATGGCGACAATATCTGGGATGAGCGGGGCAGATGTAAAAGCAATGACAGCGGAGCTTGCCGCGCTTTTACCTCTGTGGATCGGGAAAATATATCAGTATGACAATACCTCGTTTGGTTTCCGCTTAAACGGGGAGGAGAAGGCACGTCATCTTCTCTATGTGGTACGAGGCGTTCGGGCGCATCTCGTATCCGAACTACCTCCGGCACCGAAAAATCCGTCCGGGTTTTCGATGTACCTCCGAAAATACATCGAGGGGGGAAAGGTCCTCGCAATCGAGCAGAAGGCGATTGAGAGGGTCCTCATCATCACGATCGGCAAAGGACCGTCCGAATACAAACTGATCATCGAACTTTTCGATGAAGGAAACCTCATCTTAACGGACGAGAAGTATACGATCATCAATGCCCTTGCCCAGAGAAGGTTCCGGGACAGGGAGATCGTCGGCGGCGCAGAATACTCGATGGATGCAGTCTGCCCGGAAAAGCTGACATTCGAGGAGTTCAAAGAAAAGATCACCGCAGATGAAGGCGAGATCGTGCGTGCCCTTGCAACAAAGATGCAGCTCGGCGGTATCCCATCCGAAGACATCTGTCAGATCGCCGGGGTGTCGAAATCGATGCCCTGTCAGTTCTCGACCGATATTCAGTTCCGTCCGGTCTATGAGGCAATGCGTGCATGGATCGCCCGGCTGACCGAAGGGCGCGATCCGGTCATCGATGCAAAAGGCGCATTCCCGTTCCCCTCACTCGCACGGGAACCCAAAGAGCATTTTACCACATTCTCCAAAGCGCTCGAAGCGTTTTATCCAAAATTTGTAGCCGAGAAGGTCATTGAACAGAAGATAAAACTCTCCAAAGAGGAGAGGATCAGAAAACAACAGGAAACTGCGATCATCACCTTCGACAAAAAGATTGCCGAGGCAACCGAGATATCGGAGATCATCTACTCGCATTACGGCGAGGTCCAGGAGACGATCGATGTATTCTCTGCCGCAAGTCAGAAGCTTTCCTGGCAGGAGATAGCCGCGGTCATCAAACAAAGTGATTCCCCCGCTGCAAAACGGATCATCTCGGTCAACCCGAAGGACGCATCCGTGATGATCGATCTGCAGGAGAAGCACAAAGTCACTATCTTCGTACATGATAGTCTCGAGGCAAATGTCGGCAGGTACTTTGCGGTCGTGAAGAAGTTCCGTGCAAAGAAAGCCGGAGCGATCCGGGCAATGGAAGCGGGGATCGTTCACCCGGAGAAGAGAAAGGCGGCAGGACCCGGAAGACTGAAGCCGAAATGGTATCACCGATTCCGGTGGATGGAGACATCCGACGGCGTCCTTGTGATCGGCGGCCGCAATGCGGACCAGAACGAGGAGCTCGTCAAGAAGTATATGGAAGGGAAAGACACCTTCCTCCACGCGGATGTGTTCGGGGCGTCAGCGGTCATCGTCAAAGGAGCGACCGAACGCATGGATCAGGCAACACAGTTTGCCGCGTCCTACTCGCGTGCGTGGTCCGGCGGCGGAGCGTCCGCCGACGTGATCGCGGCAAATCCAAGTCAGGTGAGCAAGACGCCGGAATCCGGAGAGTATGTTGCTCACGGATCCTTCGTCATCAGAGGCGAGAGAAAGATCTACAAAGATGTCCCGCTCGAGATCTCGATCGGCATCCGGACCGAACCGGTCTTAGTGGTGATCGGCGGAACGCCTTCCGCGATCGAACCCCTGACATCACACGCGGTGCGTCTGGTCCCGGGGACATTTGAAGGAAACGATGTTGCGAAAAAGGTCCTTCGAAAACTCAAAGAGGCGATCCCGGAGAATGAACAGAAATCACTCAAGGCGATCCTGAATACCGAAGGGGTCGCAGCGTTCGTGCCGCCGGGAGGATCTGATCTGAAATACGCTTCAGGCGGAGGAGAAGATCAGGAATGAAAGCGGAGGTGCCTGAACCGCTGAAAAGAGACGGATTCGGCGAGTATAAACTCATGCCCGAATCGGTCGACGATCTCTGGCATCTTTCGCATCTGATCAGTCCGGGAAACACTGTTTACGCAGTAACGCTCCGGACAGTGGACGGACCGACCGACAAATTACGTTCGGAAAAACTCGAGAAGCGGCCGGTGAAGATCGGCGTAAAATGTGATAAGGTGGAGTTTGTCCCGGAATCTTCCCGGCTCCGGGTCTTTGGGCTCATCAGTTACGGGCCGGACATGGGCCAGCATCACACGCTGAACATCGAAGCAGGATATGAGATCGGTGTGGTCCGGCAATGGAAGCCGATCGATCTTGCACGTCTGGAACGGGCGGTCTCCTCCTCGGTTCACGGCGTGGTCCACATCGTGGCGATCGAAGACGGAGAGGCCGAACTTTACCGGGTCCGGCAGTACGGACCCGAGAGAATAACCACCATGACGGTCGGCAGCGGAAAATCCGCCGAACTGGATTCAAGACAGGCATTGTTCGTCGAACTCCTGGCGTTTCTCGAGAAAGTCACCGGATCCATCGTAGTTGCCGGACCGGGATTCGTGAAAGAGGATTTCGTCAAGTTCGCGAAAACCAAGGCACCCGAGATCGCCGAACGCATGCTTCTCGCCGACACGCGGCGGTGCGGCTACGGCGCGATCCAGGAAGCGATCGGAAACGGCGTTCTTGCACGGGTTGCCGAGGATCTTCAGCTCGCAAAAGAGGTCTCGTTCATGGATGAGGTGTTTCTCAGGATCGGTCAGAACGGTGCCGTTGCTTATGGGAAAAACGAGGTCCGGCAGTCGATCGATTACGGAGCCGCCGAGACGATCCTCGTCGCCGACTCGTTTGTTCGGGACGCAAATGTTTCCCGTATGATCGAAGGGGCGGAGCGGCTCGGTGCGAACGTCATCGTTCTCTCGACCGAATTCGAACCGGGAACCCGCCTCGTCGGTCTTGGCGGGGTCGCGGCTCTGTTGAGATATAAGATCTGAGTTACTGATACTCGATCAGATTCTGTACTTCTTTTGGCAGTCCACCTTTGAACTTCTGCGAGATGGACTGGTAATACTCGCGCACCCGTTCGTTCATGGTTGGATGGACCCGTTTCTTTGCTTCGGCAAAATCATCGGCGGACACGATCACGGCACCTCTCCTGAGGGCATGCATCGCCGCTTCACGGCAGAGACCTTCCAGATCTGATCCGACATACCCGGATGTGTCCTTTGCAAGATTTTTGATGAGTTCTGATTTTACCGGATCTTTGAGCATGATTTCATGCCGCCTGAATGCAGAAGATATACGTCTTTTCTCTTCGTTGAACGGCAGAGCTGAGCCTTTTTCATACTTTTTCGCAGCCGAACCGAACTGTTTGCCGCTCACCGTTTTTCCGGCAAAACGTGTACAAAGGACCTCAAGCGAAGCGTCGTCAAGTCCGGAGAGGGAAGTCACCGTTTCATCAAACACCGACCCTTCGATCGGCATGTTCTGCATGTGAACTGCGAGAATTTCAGCCCGGTCTGCTTCTTCCGGCTCTGGAATGTAGACAAGACGATCAAAACGTCCGCTGCGGAGAAGCGCCGGATCGATGATATCGGGGCGGTTTGATGCCGCTAAAACCGCAACATCGTTCAGCTCTTCGATACCGTCCATCTCCGTGAGGATCTGATTCAGCACATTTTCATTCGTACGGCTGCCTTCCCCGGAACCCCGTGCCGGAGTGAGGGAGTCGAGTTCATCGAAAAAGATGATCGACGGCGCTACCTGACGGGCTTTTTTGAAGATCTCGCGAACAGCCTTCTCGGACTCTCCCACCCATTTTGACAAGAGTTCCGGACCTTTTATTGCAATAAAGTTTGCACCGCTTTCATGGGCAACGGCTTTGGCGATCAGGGTTTTTCCGGTTCCCGGAGGGCCGTAGAGGAGAACACCTTTTGGAGGTTTGATCCCAAGTTTTTCAAAGGCATCTTTTTTGGTGAGCGGATACTCTACCGATTCACGCACATCCCGGATGGCTTCACGGCATCCCCCGATATCGAACCAGGAGATGTCCGCAGTTTCAAGCGCGATCTCGCGCATGGCGGATGGGGACACTTCTCTTGAAGCGGCGATGAAATCAGCTGTGGTGACCTCGAGTTTTCCAAGGATCTCATCCGAGATCTTTTCCGTCTCGAGATTCGCGACATCGATCTGCCGGCGAAGAGCACGGATCGCGGCTTCACGGGCGAGAGATGCCAGATCGGCACCGACAAATCCTTTGGAGTTGGAGGCAAGAACGGACAGCAGTTTGTCACGTGCGAGTTCATACCGCGCAAGTTCGCGTTCGAGAACCTTTTCACTGGGATTGTTCCTGCGCAGAGACTTTAATTTCGCCATGCCTTCGAACGGCATGTTTTTCGTGTGGATCTGCAGGATCTCCATTCGGTCGGCATCGCTTGGAACGCCGATCTCGATCTCGCGGTCAAATCGACCCGGCCTGCGTAACGCCGGATCGATCGCATCCGGACGGTTTGTCGCGCCGATAACGATGACCTGTCCCCGCTCAGTTATACCGTCAAGTATGGTAAGAAGCTGGGCAACGACACGCCGCTCGACCTCGCCGTTTACATCTTCCCGTTTTGGCGCAATGGAATCCAATTCATCGATAAAGATGATCGACGGAGCATTTTCCTCTGCTTCTTCAAAGATTTCCCGCAGCTTCTGCTCGGATTCGCCGTAATATTTGGAGATGATCTCCGGACCAGCAATGGAGATGAAGTGTGCGCCGCTTTCATTTGCAACGGCTTTGGCGATGAGGGTTTTTCCAGTTCCCGGAGGGCCATAGAGAAGAACTCCCTTTGGCGGCTCGATACCCAGGGTCTCAAAGAGTTCCGGATGACGGAGAGGAAGCTCAATCATTTCCCGAACACGCCGGAGTTCGCCCTTGAGTCCGCCGATGTCTTCATAGGTTATCGACTGGGTTGAGGCAAATTCTTCATCCTCTTCAAAGATGAGTTCGGTTGATTTTGTGAGGATACAGGCATTTTCCGGCTCGATTTCGCACACTTTCAACTCGATCGGCGGTCCCGGGTGATAGGTTTTCACCGGGATGATGTCACCCTCTGAAACCGGGAAATTAATGAGGGAGAGGAGATACTCATCATCTTCATCGGGAAATACTGGGGACAATTCGCTTGGCGGGATCAGGGTTACCGAGGTCGCAGGGATCTGTTCTTCGATCTTTTCGACCGTGACCCGGTCTCCCGGATTGACGCCGGCATTGACCCTGGTATATTTATCGATCCGGATCTTTTCCAGATTCCAGTCAGTTTCAAAGGAGCGCCAGACTTTGACAACGGTTGCCGATTTACCGGTGATCCTGACAAGATCGCCCGGACTGACGTTTAGCGCCCGCATGGACACCGGATCAAGACGTGCCTTGCCGCTTCCCTGATCTTCGGGGTAGGCACTATCGACCTTAAGTGATATTGTCGGCATAATACAGGTATATGATACGGAGTTGATAATTAACTAATCTATTTTGGCAGGTTCACTCCGGGTAAACACACACTGACCCGAATCAAAAAAGAATATAGTGGGGATCCAGAGGTCTCCTTCAATAACGTGCCGGAGAAACGGATCCTCTCTACGTATTTGCGGTACTTGTATCCAGGATCTGTATCACCGTGCGATAGACTGAGGGGGCATCGGACTCAGAGATCGTGTCACGCAGATGCTCAAGGATCTGGATAAGGGGCTCTCTCACATCTGCCGCATACTCGTTCAGATGAGAGAAGGCGGAAAGCATCCCTGTGGTAACATACTCGTTGACGGGTGCAAGACGCAGGAGGGAGCTTTCCAGAAACTCCCGGCCGGCCGCGGTCTCGATCGAGATCTTTCTGTTCTGGGAAAACCTGAGATACAGGGCACGGCTCGACGCCGTCTGTTCGGGATCAAAGTTCGCAGAAGACTCGATGATTTTGAGATACTGCACTGTATCCGGCGAAGAGGTCCCGGAAACTGCCGCAATGAAGTTCTCAAACGCGATCGGATTGTCCTTTGAACGCGCAAGTTCGGCCTCCAGTATCTCCATACGGTCCAAAGCACTGCTCGAAAGATACAGAGATACGGCGGTCATCCGGTCGGTCGAGCAGACAGCTTTTTGATACCTCTCCTTCAGCATCGCGTGGATATCCGGGGTGTCCAGCGTTGCAAGAAGGGAAAGAACCAGATTCTTCACACTGCGTGCCTTGAATATTCTGGCCAGCTCGGAGGGCGAAGAGGTCTTGGGAGGGGAGAAGGAGTATGCATTGAGAAGGGCATACAACCGATCCGTATGCGTACGGGCGACGGCGGACATGAACCGTCTCTTTGCCTGGTAAAGTTTCGTATAAGCATATGTATACTCAGGATCGCTCACCGATTCAAAGAGGGTAAGAGCCAAAGCACCGACACGCTGCATCGCCGATGAATCGGAGAGGACCTTGACAAACTCATCCACAAGACGTTGTGAAACCTCTGCCGTCTCATCACAGCAGAGCCTCACCATCTCACGTTCAAAAAGAGTACAGTGAGTTAAAAACGATATCACGACATCCGTGTCATACTTAAGATGCAAATAGAGTTCATCATCAGACGCGGAGGTCTCCATCCGCAGGTATGCGGCGTGATCCAGATTCCATACGGCAAATGAAAAGGCCCCCCTGCACGGGACCTGAAAGGTAAGCCGCTCCGAGTCGACCTTTTTCTTGAACTCGGCAACGACCTCGCCTTTATCGTTTATGAGCCGGCCGGTGAAGGGAAAGATCCAGGGATTTTTTCCTGCGGGAACTTTCTGCGAAACAAAGATCTCGGCTGTATCAGTTTCGGCATCATAGCCAGCTGACGCGGAAACGACCGGATAACCGGTCTGCTTGAGCCACCGGTCCGCCATGAAGGAGAAGTCGGTCCGGCCGACATCCTCCATCGCATGCAGCCAGTCGCGGGGCGACGCATTTTTCCCGGCAAACCGTTTGTGATACAGATCAAGGGCCCAGGCAAACGCCCGTTTGCCCAGCATCGTCTCGATCATCCGGGTGAACTCGGGTGCCTTTACATAGGTCACAGAACTGATGAGATCATTTGGATCATTGAAGCCCGAAGGCTCAATCGGCATGGCGACCACTCCAGTGTCCAAAGAAAACGTTCCGGTACCGGGGGTGTACATCTGCAGGATGTTCTGCAGTCTCACATACTCTTTTCCAAAGAGGAAGGCGAGATACTCGTCCTCAATCATCACCGTCACGGCCTCGTTGAGCCAGATGGAGAACGGTGTGTCCCCGGTGACACTCGATCCGTTCAGATTATGATAGAACTCATGCAGTTTGACACCGATCAGATACTCATATGAGGCATCCGTTATCTCCATATTCGGCATGATCCGGCTCGCGATGATCGTTGTGTTGCCGGTATTTTCCATGCCGCCGAAGTCCGAGTTCTGCATCGCGATCTCGCGGTATACTTCGAAAGGATATTGATAACCGCAAACCAGATTTTTCATGAGGGAAGCGATCTGCCGCTGGACCGGTTCGATCGCCTCTTCCAGTTCCTCGGGACCGGATTTTCGTGCAATGGCATCGCGGACTTTACAGAGCCGGTATATCTCATTTCTCAGATCAATGGATTCGTATCGTTCCGGTCCGGTGTAGAGATAGGTCCAGAGGACACAGTCCGCCATGATGCCGAGAGCGGTTTTCGCCGATGACGGATCCGAACCTTTCGGTCCAAGCAGTTTGAGCTGGACGGTTTTGCCGTCAGGATAGACGAACTCGCGTGTGAAGGTGTCCCAGGTCCCTACGCCGAGGAAGAAGAGATACGGAGGCATGGGCTCGTTGTTCTGATAGGTGATGGTGTCGCGTTTTTCATCATACCGCATCCGTTCACGGGTGACATTTCCATTCGAGATGAGGTTGGTATATCTGGTGTCGGCAATGATTGTCGTTGTCCAGGTGCATTTCGCCCGCATGTCGTCGAGACAGGGGACCATCCGCTGAAATCCCCACTGCTGGCACTGGGTTATCATAGTCCGCGGCAGACCTGGCGGGGTAATGTCAAAGTAGATACCTTCGAGAATATGTGAATTAGGGCGGCAGATGGTATGGGTAACGATCTTGAACTCTGCCCCTTTGGAAAGTGGACGCTGAAGAGTGATCGTGATCAGGTCATCTTCATAGACATACTGTATCGGGCGGGTATTTTGCCGGATGCTTTGTATCTCCAGATTCTTTGCATTGAGAACGAGTTCACTCAGTTTTTCGGTACGGACGGTGAACGTCGTTTCGGCAGAAACGCTGACCCGTTCCTCCGTTATGTCAAACGTAGCGGTGATATGATTGACCTGGACGGGCGGTTCAGGAAACTCGGCCGGATGATATCGATAGGTATCTGCCATAATATACTGTTATTTCCATTGGGTGTGATATCAGATAAAAACCGACGCCGGGGAGAGGATCCAATTTGCAAAGTTCATATTCTATGACTGGGATATATACAACAAATGACTGAAATTGTGTTCATCACCGACATACACGGGAAGTTCGATATCGTCTATGAGATCTTCAATAGGGAAAGTCCGGATTATGTGCTCATCGGCGGGGATGTCACCGACCTTGGCGAAACGCTGGACGGCGTGATCCCGTTTATGGAGGATATCCCCGCGCCAACGTTTGTGATTCCCGGAAACTGCGATAGCCGGGATATCCTCCCCGTGCTCGAGGCATCCGACGCAATTCCGATCCACCGCAAAAGTATCGACCTTGGAATGATCACCATCTCAGGTATCGGCGGCTCGAATGCCACGCCGTTTTCCACACCCTTCGAACACAGCGAAGAGGATCTCGAAGCGATCACAAAAGAGGTAGTGGCGAAAACTGGAAAGAACCGGTGGAATATCCTGGTCACCCACGCACCGCCTTTTGGAGCGCTGGATGAAGTCGCCCCGGATGTACATGTCGGAGCGTTCCCGATCGCGAAGATCGTGAAAGAGTTCGATATCATCTGCTGCGGGCATATCCATGAACAGAGAGGGATCTGTGAACTGGAAAGGCGGATCTGCGTGAATCCCGGACCGGCATACGCAGGGAACTACGCGGTCATCACGCTTGACGAGGATGAGGATGAACCAAAGATCGTGCTGAAAAATACCCGTGACCCAATAGAAGTCACGGAAGAATAATTTCCATCATCTTTTTTATATCCTCCGTGATCATCTGCGTCTTGGATTTTTCGATCAGAAGGTTCCCGCCAGTCATGATATACGATGGGATCACCCGCACGTTTCCAAAATAGAACTCGCCGGCCCGCAGTTTGTAGGTCGCACCCGACGGGATACAGTTTTTTCCGGTCTGCTTTTTTGCGAGCATATTGAACGACTTTTTTGCCGTATCTCCCATGAGCATGATCACACGGAGATTTTGGAAGCGTGAAAGCTCTTCTTCCAGCAGCGGCAGACTGCGTTCGATCGCGGAGGTTTCCACGGCGTATCCGATTTTGGGATATTTGACCGCGTTCGTGAGATATACCCCGCGGTCTAGGAGCTCTGAAACTGTGGAAACATCGACGTCCGCCTGCCGGAACAACGAGATCGCCGACTCCGCATAGGCGGCGCCGGATCCCCCGTAAAAATCCTGCCGAGGATCTTTTGGGACGACTTCATTGATCATCACGGCATATACCGATGCGGGATCGATGGTTTTTACGGCTGACTGCGGAATCATACGGCTTGGGAGATTTTTCAGGTTTTTCTGGAGTCGAGCAGGATCTCGAGATAGGATTTTGTCAGGCGTTCGCCAACGATTCCGGCCAGCTCTGCCGTTTTATTGATCACTGCGATCGCTTCATCCTCCGAAAGGTCGAAAGAGGCTTCGATCTCCGAGAACGTGCCGACCCCGGGCAGCTCATCCAGCGTAACGATCGCGCCTTCGCACTGATAGATCTCCCGGTGTTTGACGACCTCGGCGGTCAGGCGGAAACCGAGCCGCTCGAGGATCGTGCAGTATTCTTCGGCTGAGGAGAGATCGACAATGAGCTCTTCTCTAGATTTGAAACCCTCACGCCCGACTTTGGGACCCTTGTAGGTCACATTCGGGGGCATAGCCTTGCCGCAGGTCTGGTTGGTCAGATACCTGATCCTGAGCGCTTCGTCCGTCACGGCAAAATCCCGGTGGGGAGCGTTGTAATAGAGATCATGTTCATCCTGATCGGCGATGAGTTTCGCTCCGTTTTTCAGGAGCTTTTCTCTGATTGGATCAAGGGAGGGGACCTTCACTTTTATTTCTATTTCCAGAGCCATTGAATAATTATGTGCACGAGGAAATGTCATAAGCATTTGCATATTTGATACGGCGGGAACTTATTATACGATTAAGGTAAGATACAATTTACATGAAAAAGCTGATAGTTTTACTTGGACTCCTCGCTATCCTCTTTGTTGTCGCTGCAGGATGTATAAGTGCGGATGTGCCTGCAGTAAACAACAGTACGACTGACCCGATTGTCGGAATCTGGCAAAGCACACAAACCTTCACCTCTCTGGATGGAGAAGAGGTTTACTATGTGTATGAAATACTTGCTGACAATACCGGCTTTGCATATTTGGTCAGCCCTGGATCGGATGAAGGAGTGAAATCCGCAATCTACTGGGGAAACGACAAGGGAACCTACGTCTTTGCACTAAGCACGTCTACTGATGCAGTCTATTATCACTATCTCTCTGCTGATGAGAAAACGCTTACAGATGCTGCCGGCAACACGTACACCAGAATCTAACCTTTTTTTTATCTATGATCTCCGCAGGCATTCCCCAACTCTCATAAGGAATGAAGGCACATATACTAAGGAATTCGTATGGCTATCGAAAATGGTACATATATTAAACTCAGCTACACCGGATCTGTGAACGGTGTTCCCTTCGATACAACCGACGCTGAAGTTGCAAAGACCGCAGGAATTTTCCGTGAAAACGCAATGTACGGTCCGTCAGTCGTCAAAGTAGGCGCAGGACATCTCCTTTCCGGAGTTGACGAGGACCTTGCAGGCAAAGAGATCGGAAAAGAATACACCCTTGTTGTTCCCGCAGAAAAAGCATTCGGCGAGCACAAAAAAGAGGAAATGAAAGCAGTCGACAAGAAAGCTTTCGAGAAGAAACCTGAACTCTTCGAGCGTGTAAAGCTTGAAGGCCGTGACGGTGTCGTCGTAAACAAAGTCGGCAGCAGATACATCGTTGACTTCAACCACCCGCTTGCAGGTCAGGACGTTTCCTACGTCTACACCATCGAAGGCGTTGTTGAGGAAGGAACCGAGAAGCTCGCAGGAATGATCAAACTCCTTACCGGCCGCGACATGAAGGTCAATGCAGAGGACAAGACCTTTGTTTCGATCGAGATCCCCGCAATGATGGCAATGTACAACCAGAACTGGCTCATGACCCAGTATATGGTTTCCCAGGAAGCATTCCTTGTCTTCCCTGAGATCGAGAACGTCAAGTTCATCGAGTCCTTCCCACGCCCGAACTACAAGACAGAAGAAGAGAGCACCCCTGCTGAAGAGCAGGCAGCTGAATAACCCATACTCTTTTTTTCTGACGAATCATATATTCGTCAATGACCCGACATCCTGCACGTCTCTGGAAAGTTTCCGGCGATAAGATCTCATGCGGGGTTTGTGCCCGCAGATGCAAGATCGCGAATGGTGATAGAGGATTCTGCGGCGTTCGGGAAAACACGGACGGCGTTTTGTATGCGAACTCGTATGGTCTCTTGACGGCTGCAAATCTGGACCCGATCGAAAAGAAGCCGCTGTATCATTTTTTACCGGGGACGACGACGTTTTCCATCAGCGGTTTCGGCTGCAATTTTACGTGTAAGCATTGTCAGAACTACACGCTTTCGCAGACGACGAAGCTCCCAGCCGAGTATGTACCGCCGGAGGCGGTCATCCAGGAAGCGATAACGCTTGGAGCGAAAAGTATCTCGTTCACGTATAATGAGCCGACGATCTCGTTTGAATATGTGTATGATACCGCGAAACTCGCAAAGGAACAGGGTCTTACTTCGGCATTCATCACGAACGGGTATATGTCGAAGGAAGCCCTCCTTGAACTTGCCCCGTATCTTGGGGCGATCCGGATCGATCTGAAGGGATTCACGGATGAGTTTTATAGAGAAGTCTGCGGAGCAAGACTGAAGCCGGTGCTCGATACGATTTTGCTTTCCAAGGAGCTCGGACTCCATCAGGAACTGGTGACGCTCGTGATCCCCGGATATAATGACAGCGTGGAAGAGATCGATTCTATGCTGGACTGGGTCATGACGAATCTTGGGCCGGCGGTCCCGCATCATTTCACGGCGTTCATGCCGATGTATCATATGCAGGATGTTCCACGGACCCCGTTCTCGACGCTGGACCGGATCTACCGGCAGGCAAAGGAACACGGGCTGTATTATCCGTATGTGGGAAATATGCCGCATGCCGAAGGCTCGAAGACCTTCTGCCCGGAGTGCGGAGCGGTGCTGATCGATCGAAACGGGTTTTCGTCAGTCGAGCCGGGGCTTAAAGACGGACACTGCAGGAAGTGCGGGCGCAAGATCGAGGGTGTTTTTTAAGGGGATGTGGGTGTATGGGTTTGAGGAGAAAACGGTTCGTGGAACACGGTTTTTCAGCTGTGTTCTGAAAAAGTAGGGTGCACGTCGGACCTGCACCCTTGTTTTTTATTTGTGATGAGGGTGCAGGTCTCAAAAATCTGCGTGCACCCACATTATGCTATGATTTGCGTTTTTTTTTGAAAAATTGGCTTATTTGAAGGTTTTTGGTGAGGGTGCACATTTTTCCCGAAACTCTGTATTTTGTAGTAATTAGGTGTATATTTAGGTTTTAGAAATTTTTCCCAGGGTTTTGAGAAAAATGTGCACCCTAGGGATTTGCCTCTCTCAGGAAGGAGTTGATTGGGTGTGGATACACGGGATATCCCACCGCGAACCGCAAATCAGAGATTTGCTCTCCGACTCGCTTCGCTCGCTTGAATAAGCCCAAGCGGGCAAACCCCATTCACATTTAAAATAGGACTTACGCGGTGTACTCTTAAAAAAAAGAATGAATTCCCTATTGGGAATCTTACAACACCGGATAGGTCAGACCCGTCACATCGAACTCTGTTCCAAAGCGGGTATTGAACTCAGTCAGGACGCTCTCAACGCTCATGTCCTCAAACACTCCCGGGTGGATCATTTTTGCAAGAGCGACCGCGGCAGCGCAGGATCTCGGCCCGTAGGTCAGATCGTTCCTGATAAGCCAGACCTGATCATCCTTGACTGCAGTGATCGTATTGAACCCGGTCCTTGAAACAAGTTCATCGTAACTTGCCTCGGGATCATTCATATTGTTCACGAGTTTCACGATGATCCCCGGACTGGATGAAACCACCCACTCGTCGGAGATCTTGCGGGAACCGGCATCGGTCATGATGTTCTGCCCGCCGGCGATCGAAATCAGCTGGCCCATCCCCGTGTCCGTTCCCTGACCCCAGTAAGCCGTATAGCTTTCGGCATAGATAGTGCGGGCCCAAGAGATCGGAGCGACCCGTGACTTGACCTCGGTGATGACCTCGTTATAATATTCGGCAATCTGCTGAGCCTTTTCAACATTGCCGGAGATCTTGCCGATCTCAACAATATCCTGAGTCATCGTTTCCGGCTTCGTGCAGTCGATATACACGATCGGGATCCCTGCGGATGCGAGGACATCAGCATTCTTCGGCTTCGAGCTTGCATACCCGATCACCAGATCAGCATCAAGCGAAATGAGATACTCCACATCAGGCTCGTTCCAAGCCCCGACAACCACTGCGTTCGGATACATCTTCACCTGCTCGGCATTGTTCGCAATCGACTGAGAGATACCAACAACTTTGTCGGCGTCGCCTAAGATATACAAAATCTCGCCGGCATTCGAGTTCAGAAGAACGATCCGCTCAGCAGTATGATTCAGCGTAACGGTTGTCCCGTCCGAGTTGGTAATAATAATATTACCGGACGATCCGTCGGAGATACAGCCTGCGGCGAAGATGATACAAAGCATAGTCAGGATAATGCCTGACACAATCAGTATTTTTTTCATAAAAACCTCTATGATGGAGCATAGGAGAGAATGAATCTCCCCTGTGCATTTTCAACAAACTCAGCATGTACCCCGTACACATCACGAACCGACTCGGTCGTGAGTACCTCTGACGGAGTCCCATAGTCATACATCTCCCCATCTTTAAGGAGCAGGACCTTATCGGTGTACCGAAGTGCCAGATTCAAATCATGCAAAGCGATGATCATACCGGAGTTATCCGTTCTGACGATCTCCCGCATAGTCGAGACGGTCTCCAGCTGATGCCGGAGATCGAGGGAGCTCGTCGGCTCGTCGAACAGGAAAAAATTTGGATTCTGGGCAAGTGCCCGGGCAATAAATACCCGCTGCCTCTGGCCGCCGGAGAGTTCATTCACGAACCGGTCGGACAGATCGGTAATGTTCATCGTAGACATGGCCTTGTCTACCACGTTAAGATCCTCATCCGAGACCGACCAGCTCATGTACGGACGGCGCCCGATAAGCACGGTGTCGAGAACGGTCGTAAAGGGCGTGTAATGGAAGTACTGGGGAACGTAGCCGATCATCTTTGCACGGTCGATCGGGTCGATCTTCTGCACGTCTACCCCGTCGATGGTGATCGACCCGGAAGCCGGGGCCAGGATATCGGCGATGGTTTTTATCAGCGTGGATTTTCCCGAACCGTTCGGACCAAGGAGGGCGAGGACCTCGCCGGATATCGACTCGAAACTGATGTCTTTGAGAACCGCGTGACTGCCGTACTTCTGAGAAACCGAAGCGACCGAGATGTTCATGCAAGGTACCTCCCGTGCCCTCGGGTGATCAGGAAAAGGAAGAAGAGACCGCCGAGGATGTACATGATGATCCCGACCGGGATCTCGATCGGGGCAAGAATGACCCGGGCGACCGTGTCGGAGATAAGAAGGATCAGGGCGCCGAGTAGAGCCGAAGCCGGCAGAAGATACCGGTAATCATTCCCAATAAGCATCCGGCAGATGTGCGGGGCCATGAGACCGACAAAACCGATGATCCCGGTAAATGCAAGGCAGGCGGACGCAGCGAAGCTGACGATGAGAAGACCGGAGATCCTGAACCGCTGGACGTTGATGCCGAGATTTTTCGCAACGTCATCGCCGCTGGAGAGGGTATTGAGATCCCAGGCACGCCGTTCGACGAGGAAAAAACAGATGAGAACGATCGGGAAAAGGATCGCGATCGCCTGCCAGGTGGCGCCCCACATCCCGCCCATGAGCCAGGTGACGATATCCCGGAGAGCATCGTCGTTTGATACATACTTGAGACCGAGCAGTCCTGCCTGGAACAGGTAGCCTATAACAACTCCGGCAAGGATCATGATCGCCTGGGATGTGTGTTTCGTTCTGGAGATGAGATAGACGAGGATAACACTCAGCCAGCCGAAGAGGAAGGCCGAGAGGATGAGAAAAACAGATTTAACGGAGAAGGTAACTCCCGCAAGAAGGATACTGCCCGCAAAGATAGATCCGAAGATCGCCGGACCGAGCACGATGATAAGAGCCGCCCCGAATGATGCTGCCGAGGAAAGACCGAGGGTGAACGGACTGACGAGCGGATTTCTGAGAAGTCCCTGCATTACGGCGCCGGCGGTCGCTAAGGCAACTCCCGCAAGGATCGCAAGAAGGATCCTTGGAAGACGATAATTCATCACGATCAGGTCTGCCATGCCATCGTCCGGGGAGGCAATGCTTCCAGGGAAAAGCGCGTGACCGAATACCGCGAGAACGTCTCCGGGGGGTATATACACCGAACCTATACCAACCGCAAGAATGGAGACAAGGACGAGAATTATGAAGAGCGTGACCAGAACGAGCAGTTTACGTTTCTGAATAGTATGGTAGAGCAGTGTTGTTTTGGTGTTACTATCCCCACTATTCTTCATAACTATGTTATGGTAGGTTTTTCATTTAAAAGAATGTGGTGGGTTTGACACCCGCATCACCGAATCGGGCTCACGGCAATTCGAGCGAGTCGCCGGGCTTCATGATCTCGACATGCATCACGGTCGTCAGTTCGATAGCCCGCTTGAACGCCGGGAGATCCTGCTCGATCTCAGGATAGGTGTTCACATGCATCGGAATGACCGTCTTCGCCCCGATCCATTCCGCGGCGATCATACCCTCCTCAGGCCCCATCGTATAGCGTCCTCCGACCGGGAGGATCGCAATATCCGGATGATAGAGTTTTTTCAGCAGTTTCATGTCGGAAAAAAGTCCGGTGTCTCCGGCATAGTAGATCACATGCCCATCCATCTCCACGACAAATCCGCAGGCCTGACCCATGTAGAGACTGGTTCCATCCTCCTGACGGATGGAGGAAGAGTGCAGGGCCGGGACCATACGGATCGTTATTCCATCAGATTCCACCGTGCCGCCGATATTCATCCCGATCGTTTCAACGCCGATCGATTTCAGATATCCGGACAGCTCATGGACGGCCACTGTTTTGGAGAACCGTTCGGGCGAGTCCCCGATATGATCGGCATGTGCGTGAGAGATCAGGGTCAGATCGGCTGCTTCGGTCGCGGGGTCATCAAGCGGCATCGGATCGAATAAAAGTATCTTCGAGCCTTCGATGATAAAACAGGAGTGACCGACGTATCTGATATGCATGTGTAGATAATAGCGTTTGAAAAATAAAATAATAGGGTTAGTTGAGTTCGGTCATATCCGTCGACTCGGCAACATCGATGGACTCGCCGAGCGTATCTTCCTGAAGACCGGATGTCATTTTTTCCGTCAGATCACGATCTTCCATAACATCTTTGATCCTCTCAAGGAACGGATCGAGTGTCGTATCCTCTTTCTGCTCGATCACGTGACGGTATTCACGCAGAGTTGTTGGAGAGATCCCAAGTTCTTCTGAGATCTCCTTCATGGTCATCTCGGTACTCATCAGGGTCTTCATCTGTGTCTGATCGAACGGCATATTGAAATCCAGATCTCTAAACAGTTTCAGCTGTACCCGGGCCCGGGCCACGGTCTTCGAGAGTTTCTCATCGCCAAGTTCCCGGGCGATCTCCGTATCATTCTTTCCCGCATAGAAGGAGGTTATCAGGCGCGCGAGCTGGATCGGCTCAAGTTTTGTTTTGAAAAAACCGCGCTCCTGGATTTCCCGCATAATCAAAGCTATTTCCCGCTCTACCGCATCCTGGTCACGAAGTGTCCCGTGAAGTGTCTTCATTGGCTCGACAATCTTCGTTTTCTGCGTCAGATTGGAAAATAACTGCATCAAATCCTTTTGTCTCTTTTTTGGTGCCATATTTAGTATCCCTCCATATTGACTATCCCTTCAACATGTATCTTTATCCATATAATGATTATGACTCGAAGCGGGAAACAAAGCAGCAGTACACAGTGATGCAAATTATTAATACCAACGAAAACTGTATGATACTCCCCTTTCCAGAATGATCCAGCACTGGCCCACCATTATAGATAGAAGTGTTTGGAGCATGGGTCGACAAACACAGTATATTCTATATGGATTCAAAGCCCATAAATATCCAGATATCCCTATGGCAGAATACGAAGACACCTACGAAAAGGTCATTGAACTTGCACGCAGAAGAGGTTTTGTCTGGCCTTCTTCTGAAATATACGGATCCGTTGCCGGCTTTATCGACTACGGTCCTCTCGGAGCAATGCTCAAACGCCGTATCGAATCGATCTGGCGCCGGTTTTACGTTGTACAGGAAGGATACTATGAAATAGAATGTCCGACCGTCGGTATTGAGCCGATCTACGTTGCCTCCGGACACGTCGGCGGATTTTCCGATAAAATGTTCCAGTGCCCGAACTGTCAGGAGTTCCTGCGGGCAGACCATGTTGCCGAAGCATTCGGTATCCCGCATGCAGGGACCATGTCGAAAGAGGCGCTTCACGATGTCCTCCTTGATAAAGAGTGCCCGGCCTGCGGAAAAGTTCTCGGCCAAGTAGAAGTCTTCGACTTCAACCTCATGTTCACCACCTCGATCGGTCCCGGAGGACAGAGAAAAGGCTACCTCCGTCCGGAAACGGCCCAGGGTATGTTCGTAGACTTCCCAAGACTCCTCAGATTCTATCGTGACCACCTGCCGTTCGGAGCAGTTCAGATCGGAAAATCCTATAGAAACGAGATCTCACCCCGTCAGGGTATGATCCGCCTGAGGGAGTTCACCCAGGCAGAAGCTGAAATTTTCGTCCACCCGGAAGAAAAGGATCACCCGAACTTCTCCAGATACGCAGACTATAAAATGCCGCTGTGGGGCATAGATCAGCAGGATAAGGAAACACCTGCGGTCATCAAATCAATGCGGGAAGCAGTCGATGAAGGGACCATTGCAAATGAATATGTTGCCTACTACGTTGCTATGACCCACGATATTCTGTGTACTGTCGGATTCAACCCCGACAAGATCAGATTCCGGCAGCATATGCCCGACGAGCGTGCTCACTACGCGACAGACTGCTGGGACGCCGAGGCACTTTCAGACCGTTTCGGCTGGGTCGAGATCGTCGGTATCGCCGACCGGACAGACTATGACCTCAAGGCCCACGCCCGGGTCTCGGGTCAGAAAAACACCGTCTTTATCCAGTATCCGGAAGCAAAGAAGGTCCACCACAAAGCGATCGTCCCGAACTTCGGGAAACTCGGCCCTGCCTTCAAAGGCAAAGCAAAGCCGATCTCTGAACAGATGCTCACCGCGACTCCGGAAGCTGACGGGATCCATCTTACAATAGACGGCGAGGAGATCCTTATCGCACCAGAGATGTACACAGTCAAGGACGAGATCGTGGATGTTTTCGGTGAAGACGTGATGCCCCATGTGATCGAACCTTCTTACGGTATCGACCGGATGTGTTACATGGTCCTCGAGCACGCCTACGCCGAAGATGTGGCCGACGGAGAGGCACGCACAGTCATGCGGTTCAAGAAAGGTGTTGCCCCGATCCAGGTCGCGGTCCTTCCTTTGATGGCACGCGACGGACTCGACGAGATCGCAAAAAGCCTTGTCCTTGAACTTCAGGGTGAAGGGATCCAGACCGAATACGACGACGCAGGAGCGATCGGGCGCAGATACAGAAGACAGGACGAGATCGGAACCCCCTACTGTATTACGGTCGATTACGACACCAAAGATGATACTACAGTAACGTTGCGTGACCGCGACTCGATGGAACAGATAAGGGGGCCCGCCGCAGACGTTCTTAAAGCGCTTCCAAATCTCCTTAAAGGAAAACTTGCCTTCGATAAATCCTCGTTATGAGTTATATCTGCAGAAAAAATATACCTGAAAACACGCTGGAAGAACGGGCATATCAAACGAGTATTGCAAAACATGCCCTTTCGGGAAATACGCTCGTCGTTCTCCCGACCGGTATGGGAAAGACCGCGGTCGCTTTGCTTGTGGCGGCCGAACGGATCCCTGCCGGAAAAATCCTGATGCTGGCGCCGACGAAACCCTTAGTCGAGCAGCATCTTCGCTATTTTTCAAAAAATCTTCTGATCGACACAGAGGAGATCATCATGTTCACCGGCACGACGCCGCCGGCGAAGCGGATCGATCTGTGGAAAAAAGCACGGTTCTGTATTTCAACGCCGGAGGTCATCAAAAACGACCTGATCGCTGAGCGGTATGATCTCAAAGACGTTGCTCTTTTGATCGTGGATGAATGCCACCGGACGGTTGGAAACTATGCCTACGTCTTCATCGCCGAGCGGTACAACGCCGAAGCCCGCGACCCGCTTCTTCTCGGAATGACGGCATCTCCGGGTTCGGATCCGGAACAGGTCGCCGAGATCTGTCAGCATCTTTCGATCTCGGTCGTGGAGAGCCGGACCGAGTCTGACCCCGACGTTAGACCGTATGTTCACGAACGCGAGATTGAATACCGGACGGTCGATCTTCCCGAAGACCTCTGGCTTGCGGTCTCGGTCCTGAATACGATGATCGACGACCGGCTCACGAGTCTTGCAGCCCTCAACTACCGCGTGCCGAAACGCGAGGCCCTTTCGATGAAGGCGCTCAACGCACTCATGGCCCAGATCCAGACCAGGATGCAGGAGAAGGATCCTTCGGCCTATGCGGCGATCTCGATCCATGCCGAGCTGATGAAGCTCCGGCACGGGGTTACGCTTGCCGAGTCGCAGGGAACGACCGCATTCAAAGCCTATCTTCTCCGGCTCGAAACCGAAGGGGCGGGAGGTGCCGGAAGCAAAGCCGCAAAACGGATCTATGAGGATGCCCGGTTCAAGCGGCTCCTTGCTCTTTGTCAGAACTGGACGAAAGAGCTTCACCCGAAAGCCGACGAAGTCGTGCGGGTCATTCAGGAACAGCTGATCACGGCACCCGACTCGCGTGTCATCGTGTTTGCAACCTACCGGGACGGGGTGTCGATGCTCGTCGATCATCTGGCAGAAGCGGGTATCCCGGCAAAACGGTTCGTCGGCCAGGCTTCCCGCGATTCGGAGAAGGGCCTTTCGCAAAAGGAGCAGATCGAGGCGATCCGGCAATTCCGTGAGGGCGAGTACACGGTTTTGGTCGCGACCTCGGTCGGCGAAGAGGGACTCGACATTCCGTCGACCGATCTTGTGATCTTCTACGAGGCAGTCCCCTCAGAGATCCGCAGTATCCAGCGAAAGGGGCGGACCGGCAGAAACGCCACCGGAAAGATCATCGTGCTGGTCACCCGGGGAACGACCGACGAGACCTACCGCTGGGTGAGCAGTTCCCGCGAAAAGCAGATGCAGAAAGGCGTGAAGGCGATGCGGACCGGAAACGTCCCCGTCTCAACGTTCTCAAAGATACCTCCTGCGGGAGAAGCTGCCCCTCAGGGCGGTCAGATGACTCTCGCGGATGCGGTGATCCGGGCAGTCTCGGAAGAAAATGACGAGCGACCCGCAGTCATCATCGACAACCGCGAGACCCATTCCCGGGTCGCCGAGTATCTGAGCAATCTCGGTGTGAAGATCACCCTCGAACAGCTGCCGGTCGGCGATTACGCGATCGGCGACCGTATCCTGATCGAACGAAAAACGACCCAGGATTTCGTGGACACGCTGGTCGACCGGGATCTTTTCGGTCAGATGAAAGATCTCGCCGAGTCATCGATCCGCCCGGTCCTGATCGTAGAGGGGGGGAGCCTTGCAGATCTGTATGATCTGAGGAATCTGCACCCGAACGCGATTCGAAACACGCTCGCATCGATCGCCGTGGATTTCGATGTGTCGATCCTTTTTACAAAGGACGCAAACGAAACAGCGGAGATGATCCATGCGTTCGCAAGGCGGGAGCTTGGAACTGAGAGATCGCCCCGCGGCCTCCACAAAGCAAAGACAGGAAGATCAGGGAAGGCAGCGGTCGAATACATCCTGACCGCATTTCCCGATGTCGGACCAAAGGCCGCACGCGATCTTCTCCGGGAGTTCGGATCGCTCCGCAGTATCATGACTGCTTCAAAAGAGGAACTCCTCGCAGTAAAAGGCGTCGGAGAAAAAACAGCGAATGTTATTCTCCAGACGCCGGATATCGTGTGGCGCGAGAAGTAAACTGCCGCTCCAGACAGATATCAACCCATACCCTATTAGAGGGGATGTTCTTTTTTCGTATTGTTACCCCGGTCAATAGATTAATGATATAAAAAACTCACATGGTATGCTAATGACCTATGGATAATACTGCATTGAGAATTGAGATTCTAAGATATTATCACGCCCATGCTCATAGCGATGGGCATGCGAATTTTTGCCAATGTGCACATCTTGCAGCCAAATGCTGCGTTTCCGAGATCGACCTTGATAATGAAGTTGATTATTTAAAGAGAAAGGGCTATCTGCGCGGGAGTTATATGTACGGGATGAAACCTGCCGAAGGCGAGTACAGGATCACCAAACAGGGAATAGATTTTCTTGAGAAGAGACATTGCCCAAATGAATCTCAATCGACCTTCAGAAGAATAATATAAAAATTTACCATACTCAGCCATGCCTCTTGCAGATGGAGCAAAAATGAAAAAAAATATTCTCTGACAACACCACGCAGGTAATGCCCTGCCGTGATGCCGCCTGAAGCGATATCTTTTATCTGTTCTTTCAGTTCTTTTGGATCCCCGTTCTCATAAAAAAATGAAAGGTGGGATGTTAGCTGATACAGGATGAGTATCCTGACACTCCCACCGGATTTTCCCAATAAAGATACTTCAGAGTCCTCTGCGTTTTCTCTCTTCACCGATAGGCGAGGGGCCGATTTCTTTGACTGTGTTGATCACGTCAGTGATAACAGTTGCCCACTTAGCGCCTTCCGATGCTGACACAAAGGTCATACGGAAGCGTCTGTGTTCGA